>CAZKMH010000068.1:0-12278 GCA_964553395.1 uncultured Rikenellaceae bacterium
GCCCGACCCATCCCGCGTACGCGGGATTGCTCTATCCAACTGAGCTACGGAACCATTTTCCGGCGCAAAAATACACTTTTTTTCAAAGAATTATATGGACTTCATGTAATTGACAAGTCCTTTTTTATCAATTATCTGGTTCAGTTTTCCGGTAAATCACCTGAATTGTGCCCTGAAATCGCGGGGAGAGATGCCCTCTGTTTTGCGGAATTGCTTATTGAAGTTCGAAATGCTCGCAAAGCCACATTCAAGTGCTATATCATGCACCTGGTAATCAGTCTCACGTAAAAGATAGCATGCTTTGTTGGTCCTGACGCGGTTCAGATATTCTATAAATCCTGCCCCGCAGTTCTTCTTGAAGAATCTGCTGAAAGCATACGGACTCATTTTAGCAATTTTCGCAATCTTTTCAAGCGGGATCTGCTTAAAATAGTTTTCCCTTATGAAAGTGTAAACATCGGCCATTCTCTTGTTACCCCTCTCGTCGAAAGCCTGCTTGTAGTTTTCAGAGCAAAGAAGTGTTTTCTTTTCGGCCTGGCACATGATCCTGAGAATATTAAAAAAATCTATAAGTTTATCAATTCCTTTATTGATGATCATCTGTGCCATGTGTTTCTCGGCCTTTTTTGCATCCTCGGCGGAAAAGCCGATCCCTCTTTCTGCCAGTTCAAAAAGCTCCCTCACGCAATGCATCTCATACCTTGATAATAGTCTATCGCCCAGGGAGGCCTGACTGAAATGAATCATCATCCCATGCTTTTCAGGAAGGCTTTTATCGCTTTTATAGTAGTTCCAGGAGTGGGGAATATTACCGGCGATAAGAACCATATCATACTGGTCGAACAGGTCAATGTTATCCCCGATTATGCGTGTACCATTACTTTTAATGTTCAAAACAATTTCGAACTCAGGATGAAAGTGCCATACCCCGCCAGTATCCGTGACATAGTCGGCAATAAATCCGCCTTCATTGTCATTTGCTATTTTCTCGAGTTCCGCTATCATAAAGGTGCATCTAATCAAATTTAAGTAAATTTTAATCAAATATTACAAGTACTTTGTCACATTATTTTAAAGAAATATTTGACAATTCCATTTTTATTATTTACATTTGTTTCCAAGCTCATGCTATTGGTATAAGAGGAGATGAGCAAGGGTTGGGAGTGAAAATCAACAGGATTGTATTGCAGACATTGACTTTCACATCTGGAACCTGAGGAATAGCGCCAGCTAACCATGGTTCCATCCTTTTATCAGACAGTAGACACGGGAATTATCTCATTAATAAAGCCCGCTCCCTGATCTTCACAACCACCCTGTCTCCTCTTATTTTTTTTATACCCTCCTCAAAATATAAAGCCAAAGTGACTCCTTTTTACAGATAAAATAATTCCATTATATTTATGGTTCATATAAATTCCTGATTGGTATTTTACACGGAAATTAATGAAGACTTACATAAGGAGAAGAGAAGAAAATGATCATCTGGTGATATTATATGGAGCCTGGGGTAGTGATGAAAATGTGTTTTTACCATTATGTAATGATGAATTTGATTTCATACTATTCTACCAGTATTCTGCAGATGAAGCCCTCGTCCTTCCCGAAATAAAAACCTACAGGAAGATAACCATTATTGGCTGGTCACTGGGCGTCTGGGCAGCTGAATATTTCTCGGCGAAGACAGGAATAATTCCCGATCTTGCAATTGCAGTGAACGGAACTCCTATCCCTGCTGATGACTTGTATGGCATTCCACTTAAGATCTTTGAAGGTACGCTTAACAATATTACAGAAGCGAACATGGAGAAGTTCTATCTCAGAATGTTTGGCGATAAAAAGACCTATTTGCTGAATACCGACAGAATTCCTCACAGAAGCATTAAATCGCTGCATGATGAACTGAGGTGGCTCTATAACAGGACAATGGAACAGAAAGAACCCGGGTTCAGATGGGATTATGCCGTTATGAGCGAAACTGACCGTGTATTTCCTTCTGCCAATGTGACCAGCTACTGGAAAAAAGAAAAAAACACCAGGCAGATAATCCTGCCCTACCCTCACTATTTATTCTACAAATGGGATTCATTCACAGAATTCATAAAGTTTGTGGAGAAACATAAGAAGAAACGGACCAATAAAGGAAAGGTGCAGAATACGATCACAAATCCCTGATCAGAATATTGGAATCTGATTTTGCCATTAACTTTTCAGCTTTTTCAAGAATCGCGATCACTTTTTCGTATTCCTTATTCTTCACAGGAATTTTATGTTCAATGCCTTTCTTATCAAGGCGGGACAATACAAAGCTTACTGTCAGCTTATTGATATCGAGTGCAGGCTGATACAGTCTTTGCTTCTGGTCGTGCTCATGGATTTCAGAAACCAGATCCACCTGGCTCAGATCCTCCAGAATATCTCTTGCGAGACGAACCGGGATCTTCAGTATTTTACTGATCGTTTCAGCGCTTATGGGTTTTTCACCGATAGCAAAGTTCCTGACTATCATATGCATTACCATCAGCACAATTGCACGTTTTTGAAATGAACTGATATTCAGAGCTTCAGATTCATATTCGTATCTGGCCACATTCTGATTGGCAAAAGAGAGTTCAGCTCCGAGCAGAATAATATTCCAGCTGGCCTGAAGGACAATCAGGAATAATGGTATTGCAGCCAGACCACCATATATCGCGCTTAACTTTGTAATTCCCAGTTGAAGGTCGAAATACAGCCATTGAAGAAGCTTCAGGAAAGTCCCGGCAATAATTCCGGATATAAGGGCAGATGTGAAGTTGACCTTTGCATTTGGCATTACGATATAAAGCAAGGTCAAAATAATCCAGGTTAGTAAATAGGGAGCAAATTGTATAAGGAAACTGATTATCCATTTGAAGGAAGAGAGAATGGGAGCATTCTCCATAAAATCGGAAAGATAAGTAATTGCAAATACAGTTGTGCTGCTTGACAGGATTAGCAATACAGGTGCAATGAGCATTATTGTAATGTAATCAGTAAACTTCCTGTACCACAGCCTGGAGGATGTGATCTGCCAGATATGATTGAAGGAAGTTTCGATCTGATCCAGTAATGAAATGACAGACCAGAAAAGTACTATGACCCCAATTCCCGCAAGATAGCCTCCCCGTGTCTCCTGAACCGCCTTCTTGGCACTTTCAAGTAGCGGGGTCAGAAGGTCATTGTAAGTATTAAACTCTTTTGAATTTGTTATAATGGACTCAAGGTTTTGATCGAGCCCGAATCCCTTGGCAATTGCCAGGGCTATTGCAAGCACAGGAATAATGGATATAAGCGTATAAAAAGTCAGCGCTGATGCACGCAAATATACTTTATCGTTAAGGGAATTGCGGGAAGCCAGAACGATTATCCGGGCATGCCTGATAAGAAAACTTTTTCCTCTCGATAATTCGGAAAGCGGAGTATGCCAGATGCCATCCTTCAACTTCTTAATCTTATTGAATGCCCGTGTCACTGCAGGATTTGCCATTGATAAAGCTTTCTTTTAGCCAATCAACTTATTTCAAAAATCGATGGTTCAAATATACAAAAACAGAAACAAGAATATTTAGTATTTTCACTTCATAATCAGGCGATCATGAAAATTGAAATTCTTGAATTTGCAGAAGGCGCCAGAAAAGCAAGAGGTATTGCTGTCATCATAGATGTTTTCAGGGCATTTTCGGTTGCTTGTTATATATTTGATTCAGGTGCGGTACGTCTGATTGCAACAGGAGATGTGGAGGAAGGCTTTAAACTGAAAAAGAATTACCGGAATTCGGTTCTCGCGGGTGAAAGAAATGAAAAGAAAATTGAAGGATTTGATTATGGCAACAGCCCCACAGAGGTCATTAAAGCCGATCTTGCCGGTAAAACTGTAATTCAGACAACCACTGCCGGGACAAAGGGTCTTATAAATGCTGTAAATGCTGATATTGTGATCACTGGCAGTCTTGTCAATGCAGGCGCAGTGGTCAGGTATATAAAAAGTTTAAACCCGGATAAAGTATCGCTTGTTGCTATGGGATACAGAGCTGAGATCTCTGCAGAGGAGGATTTGATATGTGCACGGATGGTTGAAGCCGGATTGACCGGGAGCGAAGAATATTTTGAGGACAGGATCAATGATCTCCGGTATGGCTCAGGCAGCAGGTTCTTCAATCCGGAGAATATCGGTCACTCCCCTCCCACTGATTTTTTCCTTTGCACAATGGTTAACCGGTTTGATTTCATCCTGCAAGGAGAGAAAAGAGCTGATGGTAATATTGAACTGGTTAAGACCGAAATAACTAGCAACCAGCACTCCGGAACCAGCAACCAAAACTAATTTATTAAATACCAATATTATATGTTAATTTCCGGTAGAATTTTCCTGCGCCGGTGAATCTCTCTGCATGTGCAGAACATGCACATTTTATAGAAACTGAAGAGCCAGAGCGGCGATTTAGCCGAATCAATCCTGATTTCCATCCTTTCCCTGTACCGGATATAGATGCCGGTGAGTATAAGTTCCAACCTGAAAAAACGGATAATATTGTAAACCCTCAGGATTCTCAGCGATGACATGAAAGCTCTTTTGTCAGTAACACTATCGTAAAGTTTGCTGAGATTTTTGATTCCGAGCTTGGTTTTGTTAAGGTATTCCCGGTTCGATTCAAGTCCTTCATGAACTAAGCCATTATCGATATGAAAGATGTTTATTCCCGCTTTTTTTAGCTGATAACTCATAAGGGTATCTTCATGTCCGTACTCTTTAAGCTCTTCATTGAACCGTAGTCTGGAGAAAATTGTACGATCAAAAAGGACATTGAAGGTAGAGAACGCTGTATACGGATGTTTATTCCTGTCAGAAGCCTTTCGCACCTCCCTTTTACTACCATATTTCCATCTCAGTATCTTATCAGGGTCACCGGGCGGACTTTCATGATACAGGATTCCTCCACTCATAACGCTGGCTCCTTTCAAATATGGGACCCATTTTAACAGATATGCTTCGCCGGTTGCGGGGAACATGGTATCGGCATCAATGAAAAGAATAAAATCCCCTTTTGCTTCAAGCGCAAGTCTGTTCCGAATTGCAGCCCTGCCAATGTTCTTTTCCGATGAGATAACCCTGACACCATCGCCTTCAAGGGATTTATACTTCGCTTTGTTCTCTGCTGTTGAACCATCGTCACCGATCAGGATCTCAATAAACTCCGGGATCTTTCCAACGTAACCCTTCATACTACAGACAAGGGCAACAATGTCATAATCGCATACCGGAATAAGCAAAGAAATTGTCATTAGATTTACCCTGGAATTAACTTTTAAAATTACAATTAATTTCTGAATATAAATCGTTTGTGACTTTGGCAAAGAAATTGCAATGACTATTTTTGTATTTATTCTTTAAAATCTGTTTCCTGAATGAAAAAACTTCTTTCCGGAATTTTTCTGATAATGCTTTCAACAACAGTAATATGCCAGGTTAAAAACGGCTATGAAATTTCCGTTTCCATCTCCGGACTTAAGGATTCGACAATTTATCTGGCATATCATCTTGGCGACAAGCAATATGTGATGGATACAACAGCTCTTGACAGCAAGGGAAATGCTGTGTTTTCAGGAAAAGAAATCCTGCCTCAGGGCATTTATATGATAGTTCTTCCCGGCAAAAGATATTTCGAGATCCTGATGACCGAAAATCAAAATTTTTCGCTGTTCTGTCTCTATCCTGACTTTTTCAATACCCTGAAATTCAGCAGGTCCGATGTAAATTCCTCATTCGTGGAGTATCAGAAAACGTGGGTTAACCTCCAGCAACAGGCATCTGCCATTGGTAAAAGAATTCAGAATAACAAAGGGAACAGCGATTCACTTAAGCTGCTTACTCCGCTTCAGAGGCTGCATGAATCAGCTATGAAAACCTATTTAGGAACAGTAATTGAAAAAAACAGTACCAATTTTCTTTCAGTGCTCGTAAAATCGATGCTCCCGCTCGAAGTCCCTGAATTCAACTTACCGGACGGCATACATAATCCGGATTCTGTCAAATGGCTGCTCAGATACAATTATAATAAGGACCATTTTTTTGACAATGTCGACCTTACCGATGAGAGATTGTTAAGAACACCAATAATTCAAGCCAGACTGGATGCCTTTTTCAAAAATGTAGTCATACAATCGCCCGACTCTATTAACCGGGAAATTGACAAGCTTATACGGAAATGCCAGGGAAATCAGAAAGTGTTTCAGTTTATTTCGATTTATCTTTTCAATCATTTCCGCGAAAGCGAGATTATGGGGCACGATGCCGTTATGGTTAAAATTGCTGATGACATTTATCTCTCGGGTAAAGCCGACTGGGTGACGAAGGAATTCAGGGATGATCTTCGAAAACAGGTAGACCTGCTAAGAAATAACCTTATCGGGATGACAGCTCAGAATCTGATAATGGATTCATATAAAGGAACATTTGTTTCCCTGGATGATATTGAAAAAGAGTTCACCATAATCTATTTCTGGGAACCCAACTGCGGACATTGCAAGGAAGCAACACCCAAGTTAAAAGCTTACTACGATAAAGTCAGGAATGACGGGGTAGAGGTTTTTACTGTCTGTACAACAAAAGATAAACAGGCCTGGGCAAAATATATTGAGGATAACGCACTAACCTGGATCAACGGCTGGGACCCTGAGCGAGCCTCGCATTTTGATTTTTTATATAATGTGCAGACAACTCCTTTGATTTATATCCTCGACAGAAATAAAAAGATCATTGCCAAAAAGCTTGCTGTTGAGGATGTTCCTTCCTTTATCGACAATTACAGAAAATATTTCAGGTAATTCTCCGGAGCCGGCTTATAAGGTCATAGAGTGACCTGAAACTTTGCGAAGCATCTCCGGTATGTAATATCCATTCCTCATTCGCAGATGGGAGTTGAATATATGGTATTGTTTTTAAATTAGTTATACTGTATCCAATCCTTGCAAGAGCTTTGGCAGTCCAGTGTCTTAAATCACCTTCGCCTTCAATATAAATTTCCCCGCAGGATTCATTGTGGAAGATAAAACTCCCGTTCTCAGGGTCGAATCCGACCACAGTCTCATCGAACAGATGGTTGAAAGCTTTAACCATTAACAGATCTTCGGGCGCGCCCTCGGTTATCCCGTCTTCCTGCATCAGCCATATTTTATCGGCCTGGTTTAGTGCAACCGTAAAGTCGTGAGTAGAAAAGATTATAGTCCTTCCCGCAGCAGTTAGCTGCTTCATCAGGCTGATTATCCCGAATTTACCCGAAATATCCAGAAATGCAGTCGGTTCGTCCATTATCATTATATTGGTATTCTGCGCCAATACCCTCGCGATCATCGCCCTCTGCCGTACACCGTCAGACAATTCCGATACGAACCTGTTTTCGAAATCAGAGAGTCCGGCTCTAATGATAGCTTCTCTAATAACTTTATCGGAATCGTCATCAATTCTGCCTATCCAGTTCGTATAAGGAAAACGGCCGAGTGCAACAAGGTCATAGACTCTCATATGGCTGATCTTAACAATCTCGGTGGAAATATATCCTATTTTTTGAGCAAGCTGAAGACCGCTGAGTTCAGCTGAATCTTCTCCGTTAATTACTACTTTTCCCCCCATGGATGGCTGCAGGTTCATAATTGTCCGCAGCAGTGTGCTTTTTCCGATGCCGTTCCTTCCCAGTACAGCAACAAGCTCCCCTCTGCGGGCTGAACCAGAAAGAGCAGGCAGAATTATTCCGCCGTAATTCCCTGAAGTATAGCCAATTTTCAGTGAGTCTAACTTTATTATTTCGCCTGAATTCTCCATTAGAATATACCCTGGTCCTTTTTATTACGTAAAATAACCCAGATTACTACCGGAATGCCTATCAGAGAAGTTATCGAATTCACCGGAAGAACAGTTTCAGAACCGGGCAGCTGTGAAATAATGTCGCTCGCCAGCATAACTGCAGCACCTGTAAGTACAGTTCCCGGTATCAGTATCCTGTGATCGGAAGTTTTGAGCAGATTGCGTACAATATGAGGAACAGCAATTCCTATAAATCCTATAGGGCCGCAAAATGCAGTAACACTTCCTGCAAGAATGCTGGTGCAGGCAAAAATAATTGCTCTTGACAATTTCAGGTTTAGTCCGATACTGCGTGCATAGTTCTCTCCGATAAGCAATGCATTGAGCATTTTTATTGAGAAAATGCTCAGTAAAATCCCTGTCAGCACAGAGACTATGAGCACGTTCAACTGTCCGGCTGACAAGTTGCCCAGACTTCCCATTGTCCATAAAACGTAGGTCTTAAGCATAGTTTCCGAGCTGAAGTACTGGAGAATACTTACAATTGCCGATATTCCACTGGCAAGCATAATCCCGATTATAAGCACGGTCATTATATCCCTGACTCTTGAAGAAATGAACATTATCAGCACTGTAACCACCCCTGCCCCGATCCAGGCCGATATCACGAGTATCCAGTTTCCAGGAGCTCCGGGATTGAATGCTGCCGGGCCGGTTGAAAAACCGAGCACAACCAGAGCCACACCCAGTCCGGCTCCGGAACTAACACCAAGCACATAAGGTCCTGCCATTGGATTCCTGAAGATAGTCTGCATTTGTAACCCGCTCAATGACAATGCAATACCCACAAGTATGGCCGTGATTGCCTTGGGAATGCGGAATTTAAGGATTATTGTCTGAACATTACTGTCTCCACTTTCAAAAAGAGCTTTGAGAACTGATGAAGGTTTTATTGTAACGGATCCAAGAAAGATATCAAGGAAGAAAAAACAAATCGTCAGTAAAACAAGGATCATAAATATCCTTATCCTCATCTTTACCTGAGAGGTTCCGGAATTACCCGTGATCCGTCTTACAGGGTTCATACCATTCAAATTATTCAATTTTCCTGTAATAGACCGGTTCATAATTTCCAAAAAGTCCGGGATGCAGTATTGCTGCAATATCCTTAAGGATAATATGCGGGTTCAGGGTTCCGCTTTCCCAGTAATCATTCCCACCCCTCTCACTTAAACGCCTGTTGTTGTTATAAAGGTTTCCCGATATAAATGGTGGTATCGATCCAAGTCTGGGATCGAGCGAAAGAATTTCGTTTTTTGATGTTATGGCACCGGTATTGAGCCAGTAGTCAGCCTTTAGTGATTGCATGAAAATGTTTTCGAGTCCGAATGGCATAGATACTTCTGATTCGGTGTCTTCCCAAAGATAGCTGCCACCTGCATCCTTTATCAGCCGGCTTATATATGAATTCCCAGGCGAAATGAACCAGGTGTCTCTGAATGGAAGCCCGAGCAGTACCGATGGTTTTTTATCTGCATTTTCCCGGATAAACATTTTTATCTGTTCATATGAAACAGATATGTCTGAAAAAATAGTGTCAGCCCTCTCCTCCCTGCAGTAAAGAGCGCCGAACATCTTTATCCATTCAGCTTTTCCGAGAGGATCCGTTTCGAGATAGTCTGCGTTGAACATCACTTTAATTCCCAGCTCTGTTATCTTTCCTGTATACCCGGCCGTTTCACCTCCGATCCCATACATCATAACAATATCCGGACGGGTCCTGATGATGAGCTCATTATTCATACCTGCCTCGTACCCGATATCGCTAACCAGGCCTTCACTGATCCTCCTGTAAATCTCTTTATCGTAAATGAATTCCGATCCCGAGACTCCCACAATTGAGTTAGCCTCTTTCAGGGCTTTGATCATTGCCAGATGAGTGGTCGACATACAGATTATCCTTCTGACAGGAACATTTATTATATGTGATGAGTCAATTTTTAGGTTTAGTCCTGAACCTTCCTTTATAAGGTAATAAATATGTCTTATGTCACCGGCTCCCTGCCATGGATCGTATATTGTCAGGATTGTACAGGAATCTGTTTTATTCAGTTCGAACCTTTCAGCATATTTGATACTTCCATAGTCAATAGTAAGAGGTTTTTCACCTGATTTCAGATTTCTTCCTCCGCATGAGGGAGCCAGGAGAAAAATAAAAAACAGGTAATATGAAATCCGGTCATTCATTCCCTGAGCCGAACTGATAAGAAAGTGTCAGGAAGTAAGATCTTCCCGGCTGAGGGTACCAGGCAATTGTCTGGTATGAGATATCAAAAATATTATCAATACGTAAACTGAAATCGAGAAGGTTTTTATTAAAGTTAAACCTCATTCCGCCTGCAAGAGTGTTTAATGAATAATTTTCAAGGTATTCGGAATTGTCTGCATTGGTAAATGTCCTGCCTGTATAGGTTGTTCTCCAGATCGTGTAAAAATCGTTGTATTCCAGGTGAATCGAACCTTGCGCCTGGTTTTTTGGTATATATATAAGTTGTCTGCTGTCAGTTCCGGGTGTTTCGGTGTTCGTTTCCCTGGCTCTCGTATATGAATATCCTGCATTCATGTTTACCGACAGATTGTAAAGTATATATTTCACTGAAACGGACGATTCTATTCCTGAAGAATTGACAGAGCCAATGTTATCAGCTACCCAGTAATAAGATTCTCCAGGGTGCCACTGAATAAGGTCTCTTATGTAATTCCTGAAATGATTCACTTCTGCAATTATATTTAACTGGCCGGATAATTTCTGACTTAGTTTGTATCCAATTTCATACGAGTATGCATATTCATTTTTAAGTTCAGGGTTACCTCCCGGATTCCAGAACCGGTCATTCAGAGAGGGTATCTTTGAATTTCTGGACACATTCATTTTCAGAAAATGTTCTTCATTCCTGATAACTCTGTATTCTCCTCCTGCGGAAAAATCAGGGACTAGCAATGCATCGTCACAAAGTGTTTCCCTGAGAAGAATTACTGCACCGAATCTCTTTCCTTTTTTTCGTTCCAGGGAAAGGGTGACCGAGGCTTTGTTATGCATTATTTTCTCCAGATAATTATTTGAGTTAATTGCATTTAACTCGTTGTTCATTACAATTTTAAGGCGGGAATAATCACCAAGGCGGGTAGTCATTCCTCCCTTTATGACGTAAATGGAAGCATTGTTCCTGGAATCAATGGAATAAAGCTGACTCACATAATCAAGATTTGTCAGCATAAATGCAGCAGATGTAAAGTATTCAGTCTTTCCGTCAATAATATCATAGTTGATCAGCGTTCTGAATGATTCGTCTTTCTGTTCTTCGCCTGCGTAACCATATTGGGTAGAACCGGGAAGATCGCGGGATGCAGACTGGTACCAGATACGTGCTGAAAGGACATTTTTGGATCTTCGCAGGTAGAGCTCCTGCATGAAGGACTTTTGCAGTGTTCCGTTATGCTCCCTGGTTTTAGGAGCAGTGTCAGTCTCAGCCAGATACCTGAAATTGTTTTTCGATGAGCCTACGAATGCCCTGGTAACTGATTGGAAATGACTGGTACCTGTTCTTAACTTTATTAATCCCAAATATCTTCCGAAGCTTCCCATGCCGGCTATACCATCAATAAGAGTACCTTTTCGCCAGACCGGTTCATTTTCAAGATTTATAATTCCCCCTATTGCTCCGTCCCCGATGTCCATTGAAGCTCCTCCGAAACTAACCATCACGTTATCCACCATGCCGGAGGGTAAAAGTGAAAAGTCGGATTGCCCGAGCATCGGATCGTTTATATTGATTCCGTTCCAGGTAATCTGGGTATGTCCTGCTGAGGTTCCCCTGAATGAAGAAGTTGCTGTACCGCCTGATCCGTAATTCTTTATGAAAAGAGGTGTGGAATTGTTCAGCACATCAGTCAGTGAAAAAAGTGGATAATCAGCCATCCGGAGAGGGGCAATATCATAGAATTTAAATCCCGGCTGCTCGGATGTGATCTGTTTCCTTGTGATCACAACCTCCTGAATTTTAATTGTATCGCTTTGGAATATAAGCTGACTTTTTAATGGAACAGCTAAAAGTGACAGGGCAATACCTGTTGCAGTAACTTTAATGAATCTCACTAATCCCGGGTTCATGGTTTTATACATATTAATCCAATTGTACAATTCTGTCATCCAGTTTCCAGGGCTGACAGGGGATTTAGTAGAGAATCATTTGATGATCCGGTGCTTTTCTTCCCGAAAGCCTTGAATATGGGTTTGTCTGGCAGGTCTTCTGACTTGTCCCGGTCTTATGAAGCCTTCCCATCCCTTTTGCCCGGGACAGTGGCAGGTTATCATAAAACCATCATCGTTAGAACGATCGGGCATCACAGCAGCGGGTACTGTCGCGGATTCTGACCGCATTCCCTTTTCATTGCA
>CAZKMH010000069.1:0-12271 GCA_964553395.1 uncultured Rikenellaceae bacterium
TTTTTTTTTTGTATTCTGGACCTGTTTTCATGCAAACTTGTTATGTATGAGGTAAAAGAGCGAAAAAATAATGACTGCCCAAAAGATTGTTCCTATGGCAGGGCTTGTAAGGCTGTTACTGGCTAATATCATAATTACCGTTTTAAGGATTTAATGTTAAGAAATCCTGCAACCAACCGTTGCAGGATTTCAATTTCTACTTAGCAATAAGAGCAACAACAACGGCAAACAATGCAACACCTTCGATAAGGGCTGCTGAAATGATCATTGCCATCTGGATCTTATTTGCAGCTTCGGGTTGCCGGGCTATTGCTTCCATGGCTGAACCACCGATTCTGCCGATCCCGATCCCTGCACCAATAACTGCCAGACCTGCTCCAATTGCTGCTAATGTACCTGTCATAACACTTTTAATTAATTAAACAAAAAAACTAATGATGCTCTTCAACAACTGCCAGGCTGATAAAGAGGGCTGACAGCAATGTGAAAACATATGCCTGAAGGAATGCCACCAGTAATTCGAGGCAATCCATGAAAATCACAAAGAAGGCTGATACCGGAGCAACAGCCAGAGAATCAAAAATAAATATTAAGGCAAGCAGACTCATTACAATTATATGGCCCGCTGTAATATTGGCAAACAGACGGATCATCAGGGCGAAAGGTTTTGCTATAACACCTATGATCTCAACCGGGATCATTATCGGCAGCAGCCAGAAGGGAATGCCCGGTGCAGAGAAGATATGTTTCCAGTATGTTTTGCTGCCATTGATCTGTATAATTACGAATGAAAAGAAGGCAAGTGTGAAAGTTACTGCAATATTCCCGGTAACATTAGCTCCGAAGGGAGGTGGGAACGGGATTAACCCCATTATGTTATTAATGAGAATAAAAAAGAAGACTGTCAGCAGGTAGGGCATGAATTTTTCATGCTTCTCATAACCTATATTGGGAATGACAATGTCGTCGCGCACAAAGCAGATCACAGGTTCAAGGAATCGCTGAATGCCCTTCGGATGGCTGATCCCAGTTTTCTTATAGGAATGAGAAAGTGAGATGAAGAGCCACAACCCGATCAAAGCTGCGGCCAGCATTCCGATAACCGCTTTGGTCATCGAAAAATCCAATGGCAATTTCTCCTCATTGATCTGGCCATTCTCATCCACTGATGCGATCCGGCCTTTCAGATCTCCCTCCTGAATGAGCCTGAATCCTTTGTAATCATGTCCGTGTGCGAGACGGCGTGATGAAAAGAAATGAAGACCTGATTCCCTGCTGTAAAGTATTACAGGCAGATAGATCGCAACATGTTCCCCGTTCTTCTTTGTCAGGATATGCCATTCATGTGAGTCAGCAATATGTTCAAGTATAAATTCGCTGGCGTTGAATTCCTCTTCGGTCTCTTCATTACCAGATACGGCATGTTTGTCTGGTTCATCCTGCCCTGTTGCAGAGAGAGTAAAAGATATGAGTAAAAAAATAAAAAAGACAAGATCAAAAATCCTTTTTTTCAAATCAATGTCTGTTATATGGGTTTGTATTTCAATGTTTTCACTACAATAAGCAACGAAAACAAAGTGAAGGCTAAATATAGTATAAAAAACAATATTACGGATGCCAGTCCTGTTTTTTTAGCAACAAAAAACCAGATGAAGGCTATTATAAGTTCAGAAAGGAACTTCAGACCAATGGATACCAGCAGATGCATTGCCTGGCTTGCAGACTCTCCCGACTGACCCCTGAAAAAAATGATAAGGACCATCATTGCGAGCAGAGTAAACGTAACTGACAGGTACAGGATCTCTGAGAAATTAATGTCTGTAGTAAGATTGGAAGTAAGCAGATAACCTGCTAATAGAACCAGGATCTCAAATCCTGTTAGCAGAAGGATATATTTATTCAGAGGTTTCAACAGGAGGTCACTTCAGAAAATCTTTTATTGCCGTGTAGATTGCAGCAAAAACACCCAGGAGCGAAAGGATAACTGTAAAAACAGGATTGCTGAATCCTGCCAGCTTATCCAGCTTTATGCCACCCCAGGTGGCTATAAGTATTATAGCTATCATCTGGAAGCCTATTCCCGAATACCTGGCAAAATCCCTTAATCCTTTATTTGGGATTTTTTTCTGGTTCTTTTCCTTTTGCGGTTCCTCCATTGTTATCGTTATCGCTCATTTTGCAGTTACCGGTAAACATTGCACCCGGTTCAATTGACAGTTTTGAAGTAACTATATCGCCCAGTATTTTTGAAGCAACCTTCAATATAAGCAATTGACTTACAATTATTTTACCCTCAACCAGACCTGACACTTCTGAATTCTTGCAGTTTACTTCACCGTTCACTTTTCCGGTCGGCCCTATCACTACTTTGCCCTTGGTATTAAGATTTCCTGAAAGGAATCCGTCGATGCGGATATCTCCGCTTGATTTGACATCTCCGGTAATTTCGGTACCATTACTTATAAGGTTTATTGCTGCAGGTTCTGGTTCATTGAACTTTGTCATAGTTGTTGAAGTTTTTACAGATTCATACTAATAACCAACAAAGATAAAACTATTGCTGAAGAAAATTAAAATGTTCACACCGGGTCATAAGCCCATTTCAGATAAATCGATCCCCAGGTAAATCCTCCCCCGAATGCAGCCAGGATCAGCACATCACCTTTCCTGAGCTGTTTCTCGTACTCCCAGATACACATCGGAATTGTTGCGGCTGTAGTGTTTCCGTAATTCTGGATGTTGACCATAACCTTTTCCGGAGGAAGTCCCATTCTTCTTCCGGTAGCATCGATAATCCTGAGGTTGGCCTGATGCGGTACAAGCCAGGAGATATCTTCCGATTTCAGGTTATTGCGCTGCATGATCTCGGCAGCAATATCAGCCATATTTGAAACAGCAAATTTAAAAACGGTTTGTCCCTCCTGGAATATGAAATGTTCCTTTGCCTCAATTGTTTCATGTGATGCCGGCCGGGCCGATCCTCCGGCTTTTAAATAAAGGTATTTACGTCCTGAGCCATCCACACGGAAAATATAATCCATGATTCCGTACTCTTCTGTCGTTGGTTCAAGAAGTACTGCTCCCGCTGCATCACCGAAGAGAGGGCAGGTGGTACGGTCGGTATAATCCGTTATTGACGACATTTTATCTGCACCGACTACAATAACCTTTTTAAACTTACCAGTTTCAACATATGCAGCCGCCGTCTGTAAGGCAAACAGAAATCCGGAGCAGGCTGCGCCAAGATCAAAACTGAATGCATTTTTTATTCCAACCTTATCTGAAATAATATTTGCTGTTGCAGGGAAAAACATATCGGGGGTAATTGTCGCACAGATAAGCAGGTCAATCTGATCGGGCGAGGTTCCGGTTTTTTCGAGAAGTCCCTTCACAGCCATTTCACCGAGGTCAGAACTGCCAAGACCTTCTCCCTTGAGTATTCTCCTCTCCTTTATTCCAACTCGCTGCATGATCCATTCATCGGAAGTATCAACCATCCGGGAGAGTTCCTGATTAGTAAGCTTATATTCCGGTACCCAGCCATGGATACCCGTTATGGCTGCACGTATTTTTTCCATAATCTAAATCGCTTCTTTGATCTTTTGTGCCAGATTAACGTTCACGACAGCCAAAGTCTGAAGTATCATACTCATTGTTGCCTTCCGCTTTGAATTGCCGTGACCAATAACAACGTTGGCATTGATCCCCACAATCGGCGTACCGCCGATATTCTCAAAATCGATCCGCTCAAAAAAAGAGTCCTTAAGATTTTTCGATTTAAATATGAGAAAAAATGCCTCTGTCTGTTTCAACACCACATTCCCAACAAAACCATCACAAACAATTACATCAGGCATGCTTTCCCTGAACAGGTCGTTCGCTTCAATATTCCCCTGAAAATTAATGGCAGGGTGTCCTTTCATCAGCTCATAGGCAGCCTTGACCGCCGGAGTTCCTTTGGATTCTTCTGCACCGATATTCAATAATTTAACAACAGGATTCTCTATTTCAAGAACATACTTTGCAAAGAGACTTCCCAGGATTCCATATTGCATGAGTACATCCGGCTTGCAGTCGGGATTTAATCCGACATCCAGGATAACGGCATTACGATTATCCACGACAGGCATTATTGTTGCAAGGGCCGGTCGGAAAACTCCCGGAATCACATTTACTGTATAGCTGGCTCCAACCAGCATGGCACCTGTGTTCCCGGCACTACAAAAACCATCTAACATGCCATTCTGCAGCATTTTGTATCCTATTGCAATGCTTGAATCGGGTTTCTGGGAATAAGCTTTGGCCGGAATATCCCCCATTTCAATTACCTGGGTGGTATTTACAATTTCAAACATTGAAGGGTCTACACCCATCTTACTCAATTTGGCATAAATCGAGTCTTCCTTCCCGATCAGAACAAGTTTATCATTACCGGAAAAATTCTGAAGTGAATCGACTGCACCTTCAATTATTGCATCAGGTGCAAAATCACCACCCATAACATCGATGCCTATTTTCATCGTTGTACCGGTTGGATTCAGGAAATCAGGTGGTGGCTTTTTTCTCAATTGCCAGTTTGCCTCTGTAATATCCGCACTCCGGGCATACCCTGTGGTACTGAACAGAAGATCCGCAGTTTGAACAGGTGGCTATAGTTGGCGCAGTTGCTTTGTAATGTGTTCTGCGCTTATCTCTTCTGGTTTTTGAATGTTTTCGTTTGGGATTCGGCATTGTATTCAGTATTAAGATGTTAGTTGTTAATAATTTTTTTTAATTCATCCCAGCGTGGGTCGGTACTGTTTTCTTTTTGTACAATATGCTCATTCAGTTTCTTTATCATTTCCGAATCACACTGGCTTTTTCCGTCCTTATCAGCAGGATGCACACGCTGGATAGGTATAGCAAGAAGTATATATTCATAGAAATACTGCTTCAGATCATGCTCATTTTCCTCTGCCGGAATTGTAATGATATCCGGATCACTTTCATCAAGCGTTTTACCAAATTTAATAACAAGTCTGTTCTCACATTGCAATGGAAATGGAAAAATCCCCAGGCACCTGTCACAGGAAATTCTGACTGTACCTTCTATCCTGATATTGAGATCTATATGAGATGATCTTTTATCAGCTTCGACTTTAGCCTTCAGATTTCCTTCCCTTATTTCCGACTCCTCAAACTGGTCAAAAAACTTACTATCAATCTCAAAGTCATAACAGTGGAGCCCCTCTTTCAATCCGTATACCGGTATAGCATAAAATCCGGACATCTCAACAAAATTTGGACTGCAAAAATATGAAAGCTTATTCAATTAAAAAAATTATGAACAAAAAAGTAACATAATCCGTCATATCTGGCATTATACCGTCAATAATCCGCCATTCGCCGATTTCCTCTTCCACTCCGGATTAAAGCTGATTATTTTTGATCCATATAAATTTGACAATTATGAAAAAGAGTAATCATCAAATCCGGGAACAGAGGGAGCATCACCCTCAGGTAGGCGTCGGGCTGTTTTTCATTGTGCTGGGTCTGGCTCTTCTGGTTGCGACAAACGACATGCTGCATCTGGGGAGCATAAAGGAATACTTCACCTGGCAAAGCGCTATGGTCTTTATCGGAGCACTGCTTCTGCTTAATCTTCAATTCGTACCGGGATTACTGCTTATAGCGGGCGGAGCATGGTTCATGATGGATGACTATATGGATGAAATTCCCCGCCTGATAAAAACTCTTTACTGGCCCGGAGTAATTATGTTGCTTGGAATTTCATTTATAATATCCTCTTTCTTCCGCAGTAAAAAGAAGACTCAATAACTTAAAAATAAATAAATTTACGAAAATGGAAACAAAAAATGACTTCAGGGATGACCGCCTGTTATCAGGACGAGAATCCAATACTCCTACCAGTAACAGGGTTATAATCGGAGTGATCCTGGTACTTGCAGGATTGTTCCTCGCAATCAGGAACACAGGATTTTTTCCCGATTTTATCGATCACGTGGTATTCAGCTGGCCAATGCTGCTGGTAACAATAGGTCTTGTAATGACTCTCGGTGCATCAGAAAAAACAGCGGGAATAATTGTAATGGCAGTCGGAGGCTTTTTTATGATCCCTCTGGTCTTCCGGGAGACATTTCATATGTATAATATGTTCTGGCCCTCAATATTCATAATTATCGGGGTAATATTCATTGTGACCCGGCGAAGAGGCTGGAATGCTGTTAAGAAGTCCGACATGATCGGCGATGACTATATTGACTATGTGAATGTATTCAGCGGCGGGGAACGTCAGGTTGTATCGCAAAATTTCAGGGGCGGCAAAATAACGGCCGTCTTTGGCGGTACGGAACTCGATCTCACAAAAGCAAAAATGGCTCCGGGCAGAAATGATCTTGAAATTGCCTGCGTTTTCGGAGGAGCAACGCTAATTGTTCCGGATAACTGGTATGTAACGATTGAGGTAACACCCATTCTGGGAGGTTTCTCTGATCTGAGGAAACTCAGTCCCGGCAGGACTGTAGATTCAACAAGCCAGCTTGTGATCCGGGGTGCTGTGGTATTCGGCGGGGGAGAAATAAAAAGTTACTAATTCTGTACCATGCAACATCCTGTACTTGAAAACAGGATCCGATTGATAGTCTGGTGGCTGGTCTGGCTCTTCATAGTGCTGGGCCAGGCACTTTTATATTATTTTGCCTACGGCAGCTTTGTGAACGTAAGTATAATTGATGCTTTGCTTTCACTGCTGATCTACTCAGGTATAGCATTGTCATTATGGTATCCCCTGAACTTTTTTAACCAGGGAAAATCTAATCCATTGACACTCATTTTAAACCTGATGGCTATCGGCATTATTTCAGTGGCTTTATGGATTTTGATATCGAGAGGGATTATCATGCTGATAATGACAGATGAAAATACTTATCAGGAATATTGGGAAGTCACTCTGCCATACAGGATCGGAACAGGCTTTTTCATATATCTGCTTGTCATTCTGACTTATTTCCTGTTCATCAGTCTTAGCAATCTTTCCGAGAAAAAAGCAAGGGAGGCAAAACTTGAAAGCCTGGTAAAGGAAACTGAGTTGAAAATGCTCCGGTCCCAGATCAATCCGCACTTCCTCTTTAACAGCCTTAATTCAATAAGCTCCCTGACAATCACCAATCCGGAAAAAGCGAGGGATATGGTGAACAAGCTGTCGGAATTCATGAGATATGCACTTTCAAAAAAAGATGAACAACCGGTTTCACTAAGAAGTGAGCTTGAGAACCTGAGGCTATATCTTGATATTGAAAAAGTCAGGTTTGGCGACAGATTATCGACTGAGGAGAACATTGACGGGAATTGTTTTGATGTAAAAATGCCGGTAATGCTCCTTCAACCTCTTTACGAAAATGCAATAAAGCATGGCGTTTACGAAAGTACCGGGAGAGTCAGTATCCTGACAAAGGTAAAAATCAATGAGGGATACCTTGAAATAACAGTTATTAATAATTACGACCCGACACCATCATCGAGGAAAGGAACCGGAACCGGATTAATTAATGTTACCAGGAGGCTTGAATTGTTTTACGGCCGCAAGGCATCAATGAGAACAACAAAGGAGAATGGTATTTTTACCGTATCACTTTTTATCCCTTCAGAAATTTGAAATTTCTGATTTAGCAATCCATATCAATATCCCTGCATTATATAAACCCATGCAGGCAATCTGCAAATTGCGTCATACTAATTTCCAGGTATTTTAGTAAATTGATACTATGTTTTATTCAAGGAAAGTATCATGAACAGAAATTACAGGAATCTCACAATAATACTTATTCTTCCGGTACTGATTAGTTGCGGTAAAAAGCAAGCAGGCAGTTTGAATACTGAAAATGAAAAACTGTTGATTGAAAAGACTATCCGCACCAGCATCGGCTGGGCTCAGAATAAAAATATTAACCTGCTTTACAGTGTGATAGCCAATGACTCATCCTTCCTCGAGGTCCACCCGGGATCAAGAGTAGTAAAAGGATTTGACGAATTCAGGAAAGCAGAAGAATTCTGGATGAATCCCGAATTCAAAGCTATCCGATATGAGATACGTGACCTGCGGATAAACATCTCCCGGTCAGGTGATGTTGCCTGGTGGTTCTGTATGCTTGACGATATCAATGAATGGAAAGGAGAGCCTGCCAGCTGGGAAAATACAAGATGGACAGGTGTTCTTGAAAAACGGGAAGGTAAATGGGAAATTGTCCAGCAGCACTTCTCATTTGCAAACGCCGGGAAATCCTGATTAACATCCGAACACCGAAATGTGGATATCTCTGGTGATCAGGAACTTCCGGGAATCATCAGAAATGGTTTGCATTATGTATATTTACACTCACCATGTGTTACACCGGATTTCGCAAAACTGGCTGCCATCAGGAAGGTCTGCAAAATCTGCGATAAACATTTCTAATATGGAAAAGATCAGAACTGTAATTATTGATGATGAAGCTCCGGCCCGGGAAATAATAAAACATTATTTATCGGAGCTCGACTATATTGAGGTGATTGCAGAATGTGGCGATGGCTTTGCCGGCCTGAAAACAATTTCCAGTATGAAACCTGATCTGGTTTTCCTTGATATCCAGATGCCCAGGCTCACGGGAATTGAACTTCTGGAAGTTCTCACTGAAAAGCCGGAGATTATCTTCATAACTGCCTATGATCAGTTTGCGATCAGGGCTTTTGAGCTGAATGCTGTAGACTATCTTCTGAAACCTTTCCCGCAAAGAAGGTTCCTTGAGGCAGTTAATAAAGCCAAAGACAAGATCAGGTCGGGGATAGGGAAAAAGGAGCCTGCCGGTCAGCTATTGGCTAAGATGCCGGAACCTGCTTCACCGGTCAACAGGATTGTTGTTCGCAAGGGCAATGCCATTAACCTTATCCCGGTCGACCAGGTACGCTATGTTGAAGCACAGGATGACTATGTAATGATATATCATGCCAACGGTAAAGCTCTTAAACAGCAGACCATGAAGTTTTACGAGGACAATCTTCCGGGACCGGATTTTGTCAGGATCCACAGATCATATATCGTCAGGGTTCAGGAAATCAACCGTATCGAACCTTATGGGAAGGATAATCATGTTGCAATCCTGCATTCGGGTGATAAGCTTCCTGTAAGCAGATCGGGGTATAAGCAGCTGAAAGAGGATCTGAATTTTTAATATGTGTGATTTAACCCCCTTCCCAACCTTCCCCCATATAGGGGAAGGAGCATAAGTTAAGCCTTTCCCCCTTGGGGGAAACGGGAAAGGGGGTTCAATTATTAAGAAAATTATCTCTTTAGGCGGTTATCGGTTTTGTACCTGATAAAAAATCCTGAAATATACCTGTAACGCCTGAATCTGAATAAGGGCACAGGATCATAGCCATGTGTTCCACCCGGGCGGCATCTCAGTATCCGGTTCAAACCCATTGCAAATCCGGAAAACGGCCCGTGTAATTTAATGGCATCAAGCATATATTTTGAACATGAAGGTATATGACGGCATGAAGGCCCTATTAATGGTGAAATTATATACCTGTAAAAATACACGGGAAGTGATACCAGGAATGATAATATGATTTTAACTATTTTTACCACGTTTCAAAGTTAACCAAAAAGTTATCAGAAAATCTCTGCCAAAATGACAAGAATTGAAGTAATGGCAGGGCTTTTGAGTAGTTAAATAAAGAGAGAAAATTAAAAACATACAGCTATGAATATATGGGTAATATTTATTGGCATTGTGATCCTGAGCTGGGTCGTAAGTGCTATTATGAAGGCAAGGTTTAAAAAGTATTCAAAAATACCTGTCGATAACGGCATGTCGGGCAAAGAAATAGCAGAAAGGATGCTTCGTGACCATGGTATTTATGATGTAACGGTGGAAAGTGTTCAGGGGCAGTTAACCGATCACTACAATCCGGATAAAAAAACCATAAACCTCAGTAAGGATGTTTACAGTTCCAGGAGCATTGCTGCAGCTGCAGTTGCTGCCCATGAAACGGGACATGCAGTTCAGCACGCAACAGCATATGCATGGCTGGGATTCAGATCAAAGATGGTTCCCGTCGTAAGCTTTTCATCCAAATGGGTTACATGGGTTATTCTTGCAGGCATTCTTCTTATAAATACTTTCCCTGCCCTTTTATTTGCAGGTATAGCATTGTTTGCACTGACAACATTATTCAGTTTTATCACACTGCCTGTTGAGTTCAATGCCAGCCAAAGGGCTCTTGCATGGCTGTCTAATGGCGGAATAACATCGTATGAAAACCAGGACAGAGCCCGTAATGCCCTGAAATGGGCTGCGTCAACCTATGTTGTGGCTGCAATCGGTTCACTGGCTACTTTGTTATATTATATAATGATCTTTACGGGAGCGAGGGACGATTGATCCCCGGTTCATCTTCCTTCCACCTCCAGCCACCGGGTAAATTTGTGGATTAACCTGATTATAAGCCAGATTACTGCTGCACCTGCCAGTAATTTCCACCATACGGGTGTAAAGAATATTCTTTCCGTAAGAAAATAATTCCGGCAAAGGTCGAGCATAGCGAAGATTATGAAAATATTGATAAAGCTGTGGTATTCTCTTTTGAGGACATTCCTGAATGAGAAGGGAAGTTTTGGACGAATGAATCTGAAGCTGTAAGGAATGAATGCACTGACTTTTTCAGACCATTTATCATACGCTTCTCCGAATTTTCTTCTCAGGAACTGTTCTTCGGCGAACATTATCCTCTCATAGTAGAGCCAGTATAAAAGTGCAAAAAACAGTGTGAACCAGACCGACCGCATAAAAAGGACGGGGCCGAGCCACATAAAGAAGTTACCCACATATAAAGGATGTCTTACAAGCGAGTAGGCACCTGTTACATTGAGTTCATCGGCAATCTGGCCACTGGCTGTATTGCGTCCGGATGTGTTTTTCGGTGCAAAGCCGACCGTAAGGACCCGGATCAGCTCTCCGAAAAGACTGACAGCAAGGAAAATCATTTCATCGCGAAGATCGAAAATAATTACCTGCCTGTTTCCCAGGTACATCATTATGATCCCGGCTGCTACTAATATTAAAGGCAGCCAGCTTCTACGTTTAAAGAGCCAGTTACCGCTGTTTTCAAATTCATGTACCAGTGCCATTATCTGATAATTGGTGCGGCAAAAGTAGAAAAATTCTAGAAACTGTACTTTAATCTGAGAAATGCCAGGTTGATTTTATTTCTCTCCCCTCCCATTACACTGTTGAAATGTTGCCATATCAGGGAAAAATCAATGTTTTCTGCAAGTGAATAATCCAGTGCCGGGCCCGCAAAATATCCTTTGAGGTCGGGGAACCACATTCCTGAGATACCAATATTCAGCAGCGGGGTTGCCGCCCATGTGAATTGTCCGAATGCCGAGAATTCAGAAAATGCGAGATCTTTTGCAGAAAGATTACCCGAATAGAGGTTTGTGAAATTATCCGGTTCAAGAGGGTTATTACAATACATCAGCTGGACCTGTACCATTGAATTGTCCTTGAAAATCTTATCAATTCCCGCTGTAATGATTGTTGTTCCGGTGGTATCACCAAAAGATTCAAGAGGATGAAACCATGTTCCCTCTCCCCTGAAGGAAACCGTACCTATAGATCCTGACCAGCCTCCCCCTGCCACTATATCGGAACTGTTTGAATATCCTGCAAGAAATTGTATGTCATACCCCCATTTACTTAAGCGATATAATCCTGCTGCTGTAATATCGTCATCAATGTCAGCTTTTACTGCAAGTTCTATCGCAGATGACCAGGTCGGGTAATACTGTAGTCTTACGGCATCGCTACCGGGTCTTTCCACGTAGTCGAAATCAAAAAATGAATATGCATTGAAAATATCATTCGGGTTCCATACAAAAGTCTGACCCCAGTTGATCCTCTGGCGGCCTATTCTTACCTGAAATTTATCATAGTTCAGATCGAGCCAGAGCCTGTCAATTGTAGTATTTAAAAAAAATGAATTCCGGTCCACAATATTCCATGACATATCGACCCATCCCTCGTCGGCGCCAATCATTTCAGAATAACCGGGCCAGGATCGTACCATGTCACCCGTGAACAACCGGTTCCTGAACTCTGAGGCAAATGTTATATGGTCGTTCAGGTATACTTTAAAATTCAGCCTGTTATGCAGCAGATTTTCATAAATGACCGGTCCTGAAAGTGAATCAAATATTGCACTCTGCATAGTTGTAAGATAGCCGCCAGGT
>CAZKMH010000070.1:0-11730 GCA_964553395.1 uncultured Rikenellaceae bacterium
AGATAATAAAAAATGGTGCAATGGCTCAACGGCACAACAGTACAAAGGCAGGAAAATATATAAAAAAAGTTACACAGAGCTCCACAGTGAAGACACAGAGTTCCACAGAGTCATATTAAACTGACTTTTGTCTTTCCTCGGTGGCCCTCTGTGGTTCTCCGGATTTTCTCCGTATAAGTTTTTATTATCTTAAATTTTTAAATTCAGATTATTTGAGAAACATTATGTATTATTTTTACGCAGAATATAATATATACCGGTCATTAAAATTCAGCCCCCATATCTGAAACCCGGCGATGAGGTAGCAATTGTCTCACCGGCATATACAATTGACAGTGAAAAGATCGATAACGCAGTACACCTGCTTGAAGGCTGGGGACTAAGAATCCATTTAGGCAAAAATGCACTGAACAGGGAGGGTCCTTTTGCCGGAACAGTAAAAGAAAGACTTTCCGATTTCCAGGAGATGACTGCGAATAATAAGATCAGGGCAATTCTCTGTTCAAGAGGCGGTTATGGTATGCTTCAGATAATCAGCAGAATAGATTTCTCCTCTTTGAAAAGATACCCAAAATGGTATGTGGGATTCAGCGATATTACCATTCTTCATAACTGGCTGAACGAAAAATGCAATCTGGTTTCCATTCACGGTGAGATGCCACTCAATTATGCAAATAAGGAAAAAACTCCGGAAACGCTTGATTCACTGCACGAAGCACTTTTCGGTGGATTAAAACCTGTCAGATGGGAAGGAGAATTTATCAAACCGGGATTTGCTTCAGGTGAAGTGACGGGCGGGAATCTCTCATTGATTTACAGCCTTATCGGAACTGTTGCGGAACCAGGAACAAGGGGCAGGATACTCTTTATTGAAGATACCGGTGAATATTACTACCATCTCGACCGGATGATGACTTCACTTCAGCTTGCAGGCAAACTTAAGGGTCTGGCAGCACTCATGATTGGCGGATTCACCAAAATGGAGGAAACAAAACCTCCGTGGGGGAAAAGCACCACACAGATCATTAGTGATATAGTTATTGCAAACAGATACCCGGTGTTAACCGGATTCCCGGCTGGGCATCTCAATGATAACAGGGCTTTTTATATTGGTAAAAAAGCTGAGATCAGGATAAGAGGAAGTGAAGCGACCTTTTCTTATGTTTGATGATCAGAAAGCCGAAAGCAGCAGACCAAGATCCTTGGAAAGTATATCGAATTTCTGCCCCAGTGTTTCATTTGTAAGTATACCATTATAAAGGTAGGCGCCATTGCGGAATCCCGGATCATTTTTAAGGAGCTGGGTAATACCTCCCGAATCCGCCATGGTCTGAAGCAATGGTGCAAAAATATTACTCAGAGCGATCGATGCCGTTCTGGCAACACGGGAAGGAAGATTCCATGCTGAAAAATGAATGACGCCATGTTTTTCATATACCGGATCACGCAGGGCACGGCATTCTGTAGTTTCAATGCACCCGCCCCGGTCAATGCTGAGATCGATGATCACAGCCTTATTCTTCATGGTACGGACCATATCTTCGGTTACATAGTACCATGGCCTAAGGTCCTCAAGCTCAATTGCACCGATAAGCACGTCGGCTGATTTCAATGCTTTTTTAAGTACCTGCGGGTGGAATACCGAAGTCTGGAGCCTCTGTCCGATAAGTGTTTCAAATTTTTTCAGCCGCTGAAGGGATTTATCGAAGATCTTCACCTGGGATCCGAGTCCAAGTGCAGCTCTGGCTGCATATTCACCGGCGGTATTAGCACCAAGTATGATAACTTCAGTTGGAGTAACTCCTGTTATCCCGCCCAGCATAACTCCTTTTCCGCCATGATGATTGCTGAGATAATCCGATGCCAGCAAAACAGATGTAACCCCGCTTATTTCGCTCATCGATTCAATAACCGGCATCACCCCGTTACTGTCACGAATTTTTTCAAATGCAATTGCTGTAACCTTTTTTCTGATAAGCCGGGAAAGGGTTTCTTCGTTCAGCTTCAGTACATTCAGGTACGACATCACAACCTGGTTACCTCTCAGGTAGTCTGTCTCCTTTGCTGAAAAGGGGGCGACTTTAATTACAACATCACACCCAAACACCCTTGCCGGTGATTCCGTTATGATTCCACCGTTTTCGCTGTAATCCTTGTCGGAATAATTGGCACCGGTACCCGCACCCTTTTGAACAATCACTTCATGCCCCAGTTCAACAAGCAGGTTTATAGCCTCAGGTGTAAGTACAACCCTTTTCTCATCTTCCTTGATATCGGCCGGAATGCCAATTGAAATTTTCCTGAATCTAACAGCGGTTTCAAGGTGTTCTTCCTTCGGCATCAGGGCGCTGCTCCCCAGATTCAACTTCCCGCTCTTGCCTTTATCGTTCATTTTAACGCAGTTGTAAATTTATCAAAGATATAATAATTGCACAGTTGAGCAAAATCGGATTTTCTCAGTCGAATTCGAGTATACGCTCTTCATTTTCACCAACAGAGATCCTGACTTTAACTGTTGCCGGAGGAAGCATATCTTCAATAAGTTCCGGCCACTCCATAAAGCAATATGATCCTGCAGAGAGGTACTCCTCAATTCCGAAATCAAAAACTTCATCCTGCTTCTTAATACGGTAAAAATCAATATGATATAATGGTTCCCCGTTGGAGGTCCCGTATTCATTTACAATAGTGAAGCTCGGGCTGCTAACGAGATCTGTGGCACCCAGCTCATTACAAATCGCTTTGATGATGGTTGTTTTGCCGGATCCCATCGGACCGTAAAATGCAAACAACCGGTTGTGGCCAGACCATTTCAGCAGCTTCCTGACTGCTGCCGGCAAATTTTTTTTATGTCTGATAATGATGTTCATCTATCTGACAGGTTCCAGGGTGGCAACGGGCAGGAGAATTTCCTGCATCGAAATCCCGCCATGCTGAAATGTGTTTTTGTAATATCCTGCGTAATAGTTGAAGTTGTTCTGGTAAACAAGGAAATCCTTGTTCATTGCAAAGATATATCTCGAGCTTATATTTGTTTTGGGAAGAAATGCAATTGCCGGCTCACGCAGCTCAAAAACATCAGCAGGATTATAATCAAGATTTCTTCCCATTTTATAGCGCAGGTTGGCTGATGTCTTTTTATCGCCTATGACTTTTATTGGATTCTGAACCCTTATTGTCCCGTGGTCGGTACTGAAAATGACCCTTACGGAGCGGGATGCAAGCGTTTTCAGCAGGTCGAAGAGTGAAGAATGAATAAACCATGACCGGATCAGGCTTCGGTAAGCCGGTTCATCTTCGGCCAGATCCCTTATCAGCCCTATTTCGGTCCGTGCATGCGACAGCATATCCACAAAGTTAAATACAAGTATGTTAATGTCATTTTCAAGGAGCTGCCTGATCTTTTCATTGACCTTCTTCCCTTCAGGACCACCTTTGATCTTATGGTAAGACCATTTGTATTTTAGTCCTTTGCTCATCAGCTGGTTTTTGAAGAGCTCCTCCTCAAATTCATTTTTCCCGGTTTCTTCGTCGTCATTGACCCAAAACTGCGGGATCTGTTCTGCTATCTGGGAGGGCATTAGCCCGGCAAAAATTGCGTTCCGGCTGAACTGGGTGGCAGTGGGAAGAATGCTGTAATAAATATCTTCATCAATTACCCTGTAAATGCCGGCAAGCTCAGCGGATATGATTTTCCACTGGTCATACCTCATGTTATCGATCAATATAAAAAATAACGGCCTGTTATTGCTTACGTGAGGCAGGATCTTTTTTGAAAAGAGATCTGGCGATAGAAGGGGAGAAGCGGTGTTTTTTGGATTGAACCATGAAACATAATTCTTTGCCACAAACCGGGAGAAGGAATTATTTGCTTCATTTTCCTGCGTCCTGAGAATATCCCACATTCCCTGGTCGGCTGATTTCTCGAGTTCGGACTCCCAGAAGATCAGTTTACGGTACAGCTCCGCCCAGTCATCACAGGTCGATGCAGTTGAGATCATATTGCCGATACGGCTAAACTCCTGGCGGTAACCGGTGTTTGTATTTTCAGTGACAAGTCTCTTCTGATCGAGGATTTTCTTGATTGCGAGAAGGACCTGCTTTGGCTTGACCGGTTTTATAAGGTAATATGCTATTGCTGATCCAATTGCAGCCTCCATTATTTCCTCTTCTTCGCTCTTGGTAATCATCACGACAGGTATGTCGGGCTTTAACTCCCTGATCAGCCTGAGGGTTTCAATACCGCTCAGTCCCGGCATGTTCTCATCAAGGAAAATAAGGTCATACAAATTTTGCCTGACAAGATCAATTGTATCATTTCCATTTGAACAGGTGTCTATCTCATATCCTTTCTCCTCAAGGAAAAAGATATGAGGTTTCAGGGCTTCAACCTCATCATCAGTCCATAGTATTTTGAATTTTCTCATGGTACAAAGATACCATGTAGAGAAAGAAGATTTTCACTTCTGGTAATTTTCTTTAAAGAAGAGCAGGTACCTTGCCGGATTCTTGTCTTCGGTCAGGACTTTAAGATTATCACTGCCGATGACAAATGAATACATCTCTGATCCTGAAGAATTTCTTATATGTGTTTCGGGTTTAAATTTATTATGGTAATCAAGGGTCTGTGAAAAATTTGGGAAGCCTGAAACGGTGATCATTATGTACCTGTTATCAACCAGAGTCCCTTCGGTACGGTAATTCTGGTTTGTGTAATTATCAATATTGTAGCTGATAACATCGAAGGTAGCCTGGTTGATGTTGAACCCCGGATCGGCTATTATCAGTACAAAATGCTGGATTGAGGTTGTGTCTGCTATGAATAATTCCTTGGCGATCTCCTTTTCTTCTTCCACCTTAAGTTCAGGGAGTTTTACGTTGAGGTATTCTATTATCTCGCCGGCTTTCCTGCTCTCCTCACTCTCCGGCCACGATTTGATGATCTTGTTGAGTTCATCCCTGAAAGTCCGTTCATCGGCGATTCTTGCTACGGAGTATGCTCTCAGGAGTTGATATTTTGGAGCCAGAGCATTCTGATTATATTTTTCAAGAGCTTCATCGATAAGGGAAATAGCCGCAGAGAAATTTTCGTTTGCATAGGTATTGTATGCTTCGGCATACAGCTGTTCGGCCATCCGGATATCAGCCAGTTTCTTTGCATAGTAGTCCGGATCAGAGAGGATCCTTGCAAATTCAGTTGAGGGGTATTTTTCAAGGAGCCTTTGCCGGTATGCCTCAGCTGTGGGAGTATTTGAATCCCTGTTAATCTGGTAAAGGTTGTAAAGAGCTTCAGGAACAAGTTCATGAGCGGGAAAACGTTTAAGCAGTGCTTCAAGGGATTCGGTCGCTCTTCCGGAGTCCGCTATTTTCTCGGCATATGCTTTCCCTGCATTGAGCCAGGCATTTGCAATCCGTTCATTGGATTCTGCAAGTAATGTATCATTAAGAGGAAGGTTTTTCAGATAGAATTCAGGCTTTTTATTGTCCATCAGAGCTTTTGCCGTGTCAGGTTTAATCTGACCGTTTTCTTCAGTTCCGCCTGTTCCCTGTGCAGATGAAACAGTTGCTTTATTAGACCTGCGCCAGTTATCCTCCAGTCGTCTTTCACCGTAACGCCTCCTGAATTCGGTCCTTCCGAAAGTGAGGGCTGCCTGGTTATAAAAGTACCATTTTCCTTCCTGTTCAATATTCCCCTGAAAGCGCCGCTCGTTTTCATAATATTGCCCCATATTGAAACGATCGGAATAATCAGCAGTTTTACCTTCAGTCTCTGCTTTTGTTAATTCACTTATAATTGATGAGATCAGTGTATTTCGTTCGGATTCAGACATTGAGGCTACTTTTTGCAGGCTGTCTTCAGTCTGAATTATTGTCAGCTGTGAAACAACCGAATTCAGATCCTGTGATTTTTTTTTCAAAGACGGGTATTCAGGATGTTTCTGATCCATAAAAAAGATTGTGCTGTCGAAGTATTTTCCGGCTTTAATAAAATCTGGTTTTTTGTAGAAGTGTTCAGCCAGAGCGAGGTATGATCTGAATTTCTGATTCGGATTGCTGGAGCGTGAGGATGCCGATTTTCTGAAGAATTCCAGAGCTTCAGCTTCGTTCCCCTGCTTCATTGAAAGGTTGGCCAGGGAGTAGTAGATCTGGTCCTGAAAGTCTGAGTTTTTTGAATCCTTCAGCATCTTTTCCAGTTCTTTCCTGATCTCTTTTGGATTCCCCGAGTTTATATCGAAAACTCCCGCAATATTTATCCTGGCATTAAACTCGACCTCATATGGCGGATTCATTTTTACAACGTCGCGGTACAGCGATGTTGCCTCAGCCGGGTTACCCGAATGTTCATTCAGCTGGGCCAGCAAATATGTAAGCCTGTATCTGGCCCTCTTTCCTGAGACAAAGTCCAGGGACTTGCTTAACGGATCAATGGCTTCGGTATATTTTTTCTGCTTTATATACAGATCTGCGAATGTGGTATAATACATTCCCATCAGTGACCTGGACGATTCATTCATTATGTCCAGCTCATTCAGGATCCGGTATGAATCGGTGTACTTACCGGTCTCATTGAATAGTCTTGCAAGCCAGACATATGCCTCTTTTCTTATCAGCGGGTCATTGGCTTCTGTGATGCAGTAATTCAGAACCGCCTCAGCCTCAGTGAATTCATGTTTAAAAAACCTTGATTTGCCTATAATCAGGTAACTGTCATCGACCCATTCATTATATTCCTTTCTGTTTATCAGATCAATTTCAGCTGGAGCCTCCTTTTCTTTTTGCTTTATTTCCGGCCGTGCAGTTATCGATTTTAATGAGATAAGTTTGGAAGCTTTCTGGATAGCTTTATCCATATCGGAGTTGCACCGTGAAGGCGATGCCGGATCACTGTATTCGAACACCCTCAGCAATTCAGCGTAGTCGTCAATGTGACCATTGGTGACCTTCAGATAACCGGCCTTAAAACTCTCATATCCATTGAAATAGATATTATATCTGGCAGTTAGTCCATGATAAAACCTGGTTGCTCCGGTGTTTTTTTCGACAGAACAGTTCACCGGCAATAAGGCCAGCAGCAGGAGCGCCAGAAATTTATATGATGCTTTTACTGAAGGCAATAGATAACTTTTAATACTATAAACTTACTAAATGAGCGTATAGTATTTCAAAAGTAAATAAAATTGGGAAGCAGTATTATCAGGCAGAGACAACATTCCTGATCTCAGGAACCTCTTTCATAATGGCCTGTTCCACTCCTGCTTTCAGCGTCTGCATGCTGAAGGGGCATCCGTGGCATGCACCGGTAAGCTTTACTTTGACTGATAAATCATCAGTTACTTCAACCAATTCGATATCCCCGCCATCAGACTGAAGGTATGGTCTTATCCTTTCAAGAGCTTTAGCAACACGTTCCCTGATGCTTATTATTTCTGACATTTTACAGTGGTTATTTTTATTTAATTTAAATATAAACAGTCCGCAATGTTACCAAATTTTTCCGGTAATACAAAATGGTCAGGCAAGTTCAACTGAAGGATCCCAGAATTTGTCCTTAAAATCCTGAATCCTGTCGTTCTCGACGATGATACCCTCATTTTCGAGTAGCTGCTGCATGGTCGAGGAATTGCCGAAATGAAGCTTCCCTGTCAGCAGACCGATATGGTTGACCACCCTGTGAGCCGGAACAAATTCCGGTCTTGAATGGCACACATTAAGTGCCCACCCTACCATCCTAGCAGATCTGCCCGATCCCAGGTAACGTGCAATAGCACCGTACGTGGTTATTCTTCCCCAGGGCACGAGCCTGGTAACTTCATAAACCCTGCTGAAGAAGTCGTTGTCTTCTCTTATATTCCGATGTTTCATCCTCAATGATCCTGTCTTTTAGAAGTCTGAAGGCGAGGTAATGTATCTTAAAACCTTCCTTCAGAAACAGATTTTCATAATGTGTCCTTATTGCGAGTACTTCATTTCCGGGCTTCTCCGAATACAAATCAGAAATTGATATAATAATGCTCAGGTTATTTCTTTCGGCCAGTGATTTTGTGTACCTGAAAAGCTCGGCGTTGTCGGTTTTAAGGTGTATCACTCCGTTGTTTTTCAGGAAATTCCGGTACCGGTTCAGGAACCATGGGCATATCAGCCTTTTATTTGAATTCCTTTTTCCCGGATGCGGATCAGGGAATGTTATCCATATCTCATCAACTTCATCCTCTCCAAAGTAAGAATTAATAAACTCTATTCTGGTTCTCAGGAAAGCTGTATTGCCAGCCTTTCTTTCATTTGCTGTTCTGGCTCCACGCCACATCCTTGCACCTTTAATGTCAATTCCGATATAATTATTGCCGGGGAACCGCTCTGCCAGTCCGATAGTATATTCTCCTTTTCCGCAGCCGAGCTCAATTATTATCGGATTTTCATTGCCGAATATCTCCCTTTTCCAGGTGCCTTTGACGGGGTGATCTTTTCCGAACAGGCCTCCGGTTTCAGGCTGAATTACATTTTTGAAAGTTCCCAGTTCAGCCCATCTGGCCAGTTTATTCTTTCCCACAGCTTATTGTTGACTGTCAGGTTTTTCTACCTTTAATCCAAGGTCAAATACTCCTTTCAGATCACCGATACGCATTCCGTGCCGTATCTTAAACTTATATGTACCCCTGACCGGAAAGTAGACATTTGTCCGGTAAGGCAGATCAAGCTCATGAATGTCTCCCAGACCTTTGCCATACCAGTTTCCTTTTTCGTCGGCAAGGTCGTATTCAAGAGTGTCGGTATTGATCTTACCGTCAGGTGATTCAACGGTTACAAACAAGTAGATATTGCGAAAGGGATAGTCAGATCCTGTACGGATTGTGAATACAACATTTGTTGTATTCACGGTATCAGTGATGTGAAAGGTGAATTCTGGCACATGGGTAAGTTCCCATGTTTTACCCGGCATTGAAACTGAATCAGTATAAAGTGAGTCACTGCTGCATGCCGGCACTATCAACAAGAGGATTGTGAACAAAAGCCATTCAGTGTTATTTGTTCCTTTTGTCATTAAATCTCCTGTTTTTCTTTTTGTGGGAATGCCGGCGGTTCGGTTTGTCGGAATGGGCAGGATCAAATCTTGTAAGTGTGTTGTTTTCAAGCAGATCCACAGAGGCAGGAGTTGATTCCAAAAACTGTCCGATTTCAAGAAGGCGTTCAGGTTTTATTCCTTTTCTGTTCATAGCCTGGATCTCTCTGACCCTCTTTACCGGGACAGGAACCAGGTTGGCTGAGGAGTGAGGATCGGTTGTATACCAGAAGATACCCTTATGTACCTCCATTTTCTGGAAGTATGCTGTACTTTCGGATGTTTCGAGGGGAGTTTCCTTCTGCGGGAAGCATCTTTGTGCATCCACATAGCAATCGACTTCATAATGCAGACAGCATTTCAGCTTGCTGCACTGACCGGCGAGCTTCTGCGGGTTTAATGACAGTTCCTGGTATTTGGCATGAGTGGTCGTAACAGAAACAAAGTTGGTAATAAATGTACAACAGCAGAGCTCTCTTCCGCATGATCCGATCCCGCCAATTCTTCCGGCTTCCTGCCGGGCGCCTATCTGGCGCATCTCAATTCGTACCTTGAATTCTTCGGCAAGAACTTTAATCAATTGCCTGAAATCGACTCTCTCATCCGCAATGTAATAGAATATTGCTTTGGTTTTATCGCCCTGGTATTCAACATCTCCGATCTTCATATTCAGTTTGAGCTCTTCGGAGATCTTCCTGGAACGAAGCATTGTGGGTATTTCAAACTTTTTTGCTTCTTCCCACTTCTGGATATCAACGGCTTTTGCCTTACGGTATACTTTCTTCAGGTCATCCAGGGAGGGCACTACCTTTAGCTCCTTCAATTGTTCACGGACGAGCCGGCCGATCATGGAAACTCTTCCGATATCGTGACCCGGAGAGGCTTCCACTGCAACCACATCACCTATCTCAAGCCTGAGATTGTTTACATTGCTGAAAAAACCTTTCCGTGTATTTTTAAATCTGACTTCAATAATCCCATTGTCAATTACACTTTCGGGAAGATCTTTCAACCAGTTAAAGGAGTCGAGCTTGTTACAGCCCGGTTTATATTTTATATCAGGCATCCGGATCTCTTCACCCGCCTGCCCCTGAATTTCTTCATTCTCTGTCATAGTGATCCAACGCTTCGGAATTCAAAGCGCAAAAATAGTGAAATAAATGCATTAATACCAATTACGGTTTCGCAGCCCGGCTTATAAGTCTTGTAACCTTCAGGGCAAGGTCAAGGAATAGAATCTTTGCATTACCGTTTGCCTCAACATGTGAAAAGGCAAGGTTGAATTCATCGGTGAGACTATAAATATTATTCTGGTTGATAAACGGATGGAAATTGCCTGAAAAAGAAGCCTCGTCACCTGCCAGGAAAACGAGTTTGTTTTGAACCTGGCCAAGTGTCATCATAAGATTCTCCCTGAAGAGTCTTAAGGAATTCGAAAGGAAGTTCTTCTGAGCTTCCCTGCCGGTTGCGGATATGTTCTCCGACCAGCTTATAAGTGACAACACGTCGCGTTTCCATGCAAAACGCATAAGATTCTTGAACCGCTCAAGGTTCTGAAGCGAGGAATCTTCATTTTCGAAGAGCTCTATAGCCTTGATAATGTTGCCATTGGCTACTTCAGCCAATTCGGCAGCCTTTTGTTTTTCACCTGAGAATTTTTTGATAATGTAATCCCTGATCTCATCATGTGTGAATGCAGGTATCCTTATCTGCTGGCATCTCGAGAGGATGGTTGGCAGCACTTTATCAGGCTCATCGGAAACCAGCAGAAAAAGCGTCCGGTCGGGGGGCTCTTCAATCAGCTTCAGAAGCTTGTTGGCTGTCGAAGGATGCATCTTTTCCGGTAACCAGATGATCATTATTTTAAAGTCTGATTCGAAAGTCTTCAGACTCAGCTTTTTAATGATCTCTCCGGCTTCTGAAGAGAAAATAAGACCCTGCGCATTTCCAACCTCAATGGAATCGAGCCAGCTGTTAACCGTAAAGAAGGGTGATTTCCTTACAAAGTCCCTCCATTCCTCAAGAAATGAATCACTGACAGGTTCAGAATCTTTTTTGTTTTTAATGACCGGGAATACGAAATGAAGATCCGGATGGATCATTTTATCGTATTTCACGCATGACTTGCATTTTCCGCAGGAATCGCTGACGGTCCGGTTTTCACAGCTGACATATTTGGCGTAAGCTAAAGCCAGCGCAAGACTTCCACAACCCGGAGGACCTGTTAACAGTTGTGCATGACTAACCCGCTCCTCCTTTACTGAATGGATAAGTTTGATGATGGTCTCCTGGTGTCCTGGAATCTGTGAAAAATTCATTTATTGAACACGGAGTTACTTCAAAGCGTTAAGGGCAGCATCATAATCGGGTTCCTGGCCTATTTCGGGAACCATCTCAGTGTAAATTACTTTCCCGGCTTCATCAACAATGACGACACTTCTGGCGTACAGTCCTTCGAACAATCCGTTGAGTATATCGACTCCGTAGGCCTTACCGAAAGCGGTGTCCCTGAAACCCGAAAGAGTTATAACATTTGTAATACCTTCCGCTGCGCAGAAATCCCTGTGGACAAACGGAAGATCTTTCGATATTGCTAAAACTGTCGTATTTGTCATACCTGCAGCAAGCTGGTTAAATTTTCTCAGTGCAGCCATGCACGTTGATGTGCCGAG
>CAZKMH010000070.1:11740-12252 GCA_964553395.1 uncultured Rikenellaceae bacterium
GAATATATTCATGAGCAGCTTTTTGCCTTTAAGTTCTGAAGATTTAAGAGTGCTGAGGTCTGATTTGACCAGGGTAAAGTCGGGGGCTTTGCTTCCGGCTGACGGAAGATTCCCGGAGGTGTTTACCGGGTTTCCCTTAAGTGTAATTTTTGCCATTTTTTTTCAAAATTAATTAAACTTTTAACAAAGGTGAAACATTTTCAAACAATCAAATGTTCACCACCCTTCAGTGGGGGAAAGGGGCCCCCCTGCCCAATGATCGACACCCCAACCCCTTTTGTATTATCAACCCCCCATCCCCCCTAAAGGGGGGCTAATTCTCGTATGTAAGGTAGCTCCCTGGTTACCTGTGGATTAGGCCCCCTTTAGGGGGCAGGTCAGCTTTAGCTGACCGGGGGTTGCCCTTCATGAGGGGGACTTATAGTGTACAAAATCATTCCCCCTCTTTGCTTCTGGATCACACGTACTCACCCCCTTGCGTCCCCCTCTCTGCTGGCGCAAAGAGGGGGAAG
>CAZKMH010000071.1:0-12227 GCA_964553395.1 uncultured Rikenellaceae bacterium
GTTTCGGCAACATTTATTTCAGATATTCTGCCCTGTCCCTTAAGTACTTTAAAGGATCTCTCCAGCCGTTCACTTAAATTTTCAAACATATTCTAAAACATAAATTTTTAGTTCACATTACATCCTTTCCGGCATTTCTATTCCAAGGAGCCACATCCCCTTGCCGAGCACCTCACTGGTGGCTCTGGAAAGCGCCAGCCTGAGGTCCCTTATGTACGGATCAGGTTCTCCCAGAATCGAAAAATCGTGATAAAACTGATTGTATTCCCTTGCAAGTTCATAGCAGTAATTTGCAACCAGTGCCGGGCTATAGCATCCGGCAGCTTCGTAAACAGTTACAGGAAACCTTCGCAGGAGCTTTATAAGCAAGATCTCCTTTGCTCCGGCTTTGGTTTCTGCCGGAAGAACCGGATTAAATATTATGCCTGTTTGTTCTCCCTTTCTGAAAACCGATTTTATCCTCGCATACGTATACTGGATAAACGGGCCTGTATTGCCGTTAAAATCAATCGATTCCTCAGGATTGAACAACATGTTTTTCTTCGGGTCAACCTTCAGAATAAAATATTTTAAAGCACCCATTCCGATTTTCCGGAAGATCTCCTCTTTTTCCTCCTCAGAAAAGTCAGTCAGCTTACCGAGTTCAAAAGAAACATTTTTTGCAGTTGCAATCATCTCATCTATAAGATCATCGGCATCAACTACGGTTCCCTCGCGTGATTTCATTTTACCCTCAGGCAGTTCAACCATTCCGTATGAAAAGTGAAATAAACCATCGGCCCAGGCATATCCCATTTTCTTCAAAACAGCTCTAAGAACCTGGAAATGATAGTTTTGCTCATTGCCAACCACATAAATGCACCTGTTAAAGTTATATTCTCTGTGTCGTTCAACAGCTGTACCGAGATCCTGTGTCATATAAACAGCAGTTCCGTCAGAGCGGAGTAAAAGTTTCTGGTCGAGACCCTCAGCCTCCAGATCGACCCAGATGGAGCTGTCGTCCATTTTATATAATATAACGTCCTTCAGAGCCCTGGTGACTATATCCTTTCCAATTTTATATGTATCTGACTCATAATATATTCTATCGAAATCGACTCCCAGTCTTTTATAAGTTTCTTCAAATCCGTCATAAACCCATGAGTTCATCATTTTCCAGAGATCCATAACAACCGTATCCCCGGCTTCCCATTTCAGGAGCATTTCCCTGGCTTCTTTCATCAGCGGAGCAGATGCCTTGGCTTCAGCGGGATCCATACCCTCTGACATGAGGTCGTCAGCCTGCATCCTGTACTCCTTTTCAAAAAGTATATAATATTTTCCGACAAGATGATCTCCCTTGATTCCTGACGATCCGGGAGTCTCTCCCCCACCAAACTTCTGCCATGCAAGCATTGATTTGCAGATATGAATCCCCCTGTCATTGACAATATTGGTTTTGATCACTTTATGACCACAGGCAGACAAAACACGATACAGTGAGTATCCCAGAAGATTGTTGCGGATATGTCCAAGATGAAGGGGCTTATTTGTATTCGGCGATGAATATTCGACGAGTATTGTCTCCGGTTTCTTAACCCTGCATTGTGCCAGCAGATCTTTGTCAGCGATCATCTCATTAAAATACTTTACCCACCAGGTATCAGATATTTCCAGGTTAAGAAATCCCTTGATGACATTAAATCCTGAGATAGCAGGAAATGATTCCAGAAGCCAGTTCCCGATAGTTTCCCCGGTCTTTTCCGGGGTATTTTTTGAGAAACGCAGTAATGGAAATACAACAAGAGTAAAATCGCCTTTGAAATCCTTCCTGGTTTCCTGCAACTGGATAAGGTCATCAGTAGCTTCACCATTATACAGCGTTCTGACACCTTCTTTTATCTTGCCCTTTAAAGCAGTCTCCATCAGCGATCCGGAATTTTAATTTTTCAGGTTGCAAAGATAATATATAAAAAGACAGATATCTTAAAATAAGAGAGTCAAAAAGCCAGTCCTGTTATAAAAATATATTGATTTTTCGATCATCAAATGTTAATAAATTTTGATTATTATATGCTTTTTTTTGATGAAGGAAAGATAATAGGCGTAACAAGATGTAAAAGTTATACTAATTTTGATATAAGCAATATATTGTAATCGAAAGTTTCTATAAAAACTGCAAAATCCTTTGGGAATAAAGAGCGTATATATTGAACCAACGGCAAAAACCCCGCATATTGACCTGAATCCTATGACGGGTGAACTCATTTTTTCCGGAAAATCCATTCCTGAAAATCCGGCAAAAATATATGAAAATATTGTTGAATGGGTTCAACAGTATGCAGATAATCCAAGGAAAACCACAAACCTGAGGCTCAATATCGAATACTTCAATACTGCCTCAGTAATCTGGCTTGCAAAAATAGTCAAGGCGCTCTGTTCAATGAAGGAATCCGATAATACGCTATTTATCCACCTCTATTTTGATATTGAGGAGTTCGACAGTATGGAGACTGAAGATTTAAAGGAAACTCTCAGCCCGGTTCTCGATATGGTAGGCACTCCATCCATCAATTTAGGCATAAAATTATATGGTACCGGTGAGAATGGTGAAATTATGAAAGAATCGATGGTTCTTATGTGATTCCCTCCTAAACAATTCCGTACGAACAATTTTTTCTTCAATTTTTTGGCATAACTTTATTACGCCAAACTGAACCGTCATTATGCGTATCCTTGCCACAAGCCTCATATCAATCATCTGCATCATGAATATATATTCCCAGAATAAAACAACTGACAGACAACCGGTTGCAGCAGGAAAATTTTACTCAGCGAATAAAGAAAGCCTCGTTAAAGATATTTCAAACCTGTTTGCCAGTTGCACTAAAACTCCGGGCAGTCAAAAAGTCAGAGCAATTATCAGTCCTCACGCCGGGTATGTTTTTTCAGGCAGGATTGCAGCATCGGCCATCTCAACAACCCCTGAAAATGCAAAATTCAGTAATATATTTATTATCGGATCCAGTCATATTATGGCTTTCGATGGAGCATCAGTCTGGCATACAGGTGATTTCATAACTCCGCTTGGCAGAGCAGTAGTGAACAGGGAAATCGCAAATAAACTGCGGAATGAAAATAAAGTCTTTGATTACCCAACCAACGCTCATATTCAGGAACATAGCCTCGAAGTGCAAATTCCTTTGATCCAGTATTACTACACCAGCTCCCCGAAGATAGTTCCAATAATAGTCGGAACTACCAACAGCAATACACTGAAAATGATCGCTGTAGCACTCAGACCATGGTTCACTCCCGAAAATCTCTTTATCATTAGCAGTGACTTTTCACACTACCCTTCCTATAATGACGCTGTATCTGTTGATAACCTGACATCTGAGGGCCTGATTTCGGGTGATCCAAAAACCTTTCTTAATGCTCTTAAAAAGAACTCTTCCAGCAATATCCGGGGACTTGTAACAAGCATGTGTGGCTGGACCTCCGGCCTGGTCATTCTGAATCTGGTTGCAGAAAATGAGAATCTCGTTTTTAAAAAGATAGCCTACTGCAATTCCGGCGACTCATCATTTGGAGGAAAGGATGAAGTAGTTGGTTATCATGCTATTGCAATATTTGAAAAAACCGGCAATCCTGATGTGGATGAAAAAGCCTCAGAATCCTTTACATTTACCAGAGATGAGGTTGAGCAGCTCTTTTCAATCAGCAGGAACAGCATAAAAACAATGTTGTATGAAAATAAAGGGATCTCCATCGATGAAGCAAAGATGACTAAAGCTCTGAAAGAGCCGCTGGGTGCATTTGTCACACTTAAAATTGACGGAGTTTTGAGAGGATGTATCGGCAGATTCATCTCTTCTGATCCGCTTTATGAAATTGTAAAAGCCTCAGCAGTCTCTTCAGCGTTTGAAGATCCCAGGTTTCCTGCCCTTACCAGGCAGGAATTCGAAAAGATTGATATCGAGATAACTGTTTTAGGACCTCTCAGGAAAATCAATAATATAAAGGATATTGTCCTGGGCAAGCATGGGATCTATATTAAAAAGGATTTAAGATCGGGAACCATGCTTCCACAGGTAGCGACAGAATATGGCTGGACTGTAGAGGAATTCCTTGGTCATACTTCAAGGGATAAGGCAGGACTGGGATGGGATGGATGGAAGAATGCCGAAATTTTTATTTATGAAGGTTTGGTGCTTGAAGAAAACAGGAATTAGTTATGTATCATGTTACCGGAACAGTAGTAACTGTATCCCTTTTATATACAATTAGTTTTATCCTTTACCACACCGGTTTCTATTCACTGACATTACATAGAAAGATTTGGAACACCGTACTTGCAGTCACTTTTCTATACACTGCACTGGCAGGGATTTTTCTGGCGCTGCAGGTTAATTTCAAGTGGAATATTCCCCTGATTAAACCAATATTAAAATGGCATGTTGAAACCGGAGTCTGTCTGGCTTTAACCGGGTTTTTCCATTTTATATGGCATCTGACCTATTACGGAAAGCTTTTTGCAGCCGTGGAACCTACTCACGCACCATTTTCCGTACAGAAAACTGGTTCCGGAGTTATAAGTACAAATCTGTTCATCATCGGATTCACGAGCACCTCGGTACAATTACTTCTGATGAGGGAGTTAATGAATATTTCGGGAGGGTATGAACTGATATCCGGTGTCTTCCTCGGATCCTGGCTGATTGCTTCGGCGCTGGGGGCAGGTATAGCCGGGAGATCAAAGCTTGACGACATACGCAGGATCAATCTGTCCTTTTCATTGAGTCCTTTCGTGTCAATCCTGCTGATGGTTCTGCTGACAAGGCTTTTCCTCGAATCCGGCGAAACACCCTCATTCCTTGTAAGTATGGTCCTGACTTTCCTGTTATTGGTACCGTTCTGCCTTATATCGGGATTCACCTTTGTAAAACTGATCTCAATTGCCAGAAGAGCCAATGATTATGTTCCCGGAAAATCTTTTTCAATTGAAACCACTGGAGGAATTATTGCAGGGATCCTGCTGGCTGTCCTGACTTCAGGAATACTGGATACATGGGAGATATTAATTGTAATCCTGATAATGAGCTTTGCCTATTCCCTGCTCACATTCTTTATAACCAGACCCGAAAAAAAGATCCTGACCAAATTAATTATCATACTGCTTGTCTCACTGGTATTGCTTTCGGGTCCGGACAAATATTTACGACAGCTCCTTATGCCTGGCATTAAAGTAACGGAAACACAGGATACTCCATACGGTAATATAACCAGGGGTGAGTACGGCGGTGAGCAGAGCACTTATTATAATCAAAGGCTCCTGTCTTATTCAGATGATGTGGCCGACAGGGAGGAGAATATACACTATGCCCTTCTTCAGAGGGAGAATCCAAAGAAAATGCTCCTGATTTCCGGCTCACTTAAATCGAGTCTGCCTGAGCTGGCTAAATACCCTCTTGAAAAAGTGATCTATATTGAAAGGGATCCGGCGCTATTGAAAATCGAGTCTCCACAGCCAGACACCTGTTCATTTGAACTGACAATCGGTATAAAAGATGCTTACCGTTATGTCCGAAGCCGGGGCGAGAGTGTCGATGCAGCAATCCTGCTTCTGCCTCCGCCTTCAACCCTCTCGCTGAACAGATACTATACAACTGAATTCTTTGCCGACATCAGGAATATGCTTAATCCGGGCGGAGTGTTTATGTGTTCGCCCGGACCCGGGGATTATTATCTCAATAGAGAGTCCGTCAATCTTTATTCATCAGTTTACAACAGTCTGGCTGGAGTATTCCGTTTTGTCAGGCCTGTTGCAGGGAACAAACTATATTTTATAGCATCAGATTCGGCGGTATTGATATCATTCTGTGAGCTTACGGAAAAAAGGGGGATCAGTAATATTTATGTTGGCCCGGATTTCCTGGCAGATGACCTTATCGAAAAAAAGTCAGCGGAAGTTTTATCGGTTATTGATCCACGGATTAAACAGAACCGTTCTGCCTTTCCCGTGGCCTGCTTTCATTACCAGTCTTATAAACTGTCAAAGGATCCCGGTACGAAGATGCCCGCTATAATTATTTTAACACTTGCATTCGCACTCTCTCTTCTTGCAGTCAGGAGGAAGAATGTCATAATGTATTTCAGCGCCTCTTCGCTTGCAGGATTTGAGATCATTATGCTTCTGGTCCTTCAGCTAATGATAGGGAACATGTATCAGTCTACCGGGATAGTGATCGCATCTCTGATGGCAGGCCTGGCAGCCGGATCCGGTCTTAATACCAGGGTACTGAAGTCCGTACCGCTGAAAGCAATTGCTTTCAGTCTGGTGTTGTACTATCTTGTTGTTGCATTAAGTCTTAAGATTCTTCTATCTGTGACTAATCCTCTTCCCTCTATCATCATTATTATAATTTCAGTCTTTCTGCCATCATTTATTACAGGCTTTATATTCAGGGAGCTGACGATCTCTGATGCCGACGGATCGGTAACTGCATCTGTTTACAGTGCCGACCTGGCCGGTTCCGCTCTGGGGTTTATTCTGATTTCGGGAATTATTATTCCTGTATTTGGAATTCAATTCTCCATTTTATTGCTATCAATGTTTATTTTTGCAGGAATACTTTTCGGAACAAAAAGGAACAGTTAAAATTTATAAGTTTTTATCTCATATTCAGAGCAACATGCCTAAAAGGGAATTTGACTGCGGGAAGCGGATTTTTCTGAAGAAATGCCTTGCTTTTTCAGCAGGAGTTGTCACCTTACCCGGACATACTGTTTTGAACAGTATAGGTTATGAGGAGATAAGTGGCAACTGGAGGCTGGCAATGTTTCAGGAAGGGACACCAAGGGGGGTAATGTGCATGATCTGTCCTAACGAATGTGTACTGAAGGAGGGTGAGATCAGCCAATGCAATAACAGGATTGTACGGGATTCGAAGCTTTATAGCATGGCTTTCGGCAATCCCTGTTCTGTTGCCATAGATCCTGTTGAAAAGAAGCCGTTATATCATTTTCTGCCAGGCTCGAGGGCTTTTTCAATAGCCACTGCAGGCTGTAATCTTGCATGTCTGAACTGTCAGAACTGGACAATCTCACAGATCAGTCCGACCAAGACCAGAAATTATGACCTGATGCCAGACAGAGTTGTAGAAGAGGCTATTAAGAATAGTTGCCGTTCGATTGCATATACATATTCGGAACCTGTTTCATTTTACGAATATGTATATGAGACAGCTTTGCTGGCTAAAAAAGCCGGGGTAAAGAATATTTTAAAATCAAACGGGTATATCAATCCTGAACCTCTGAAGAAAATGTGCACTGTTGCGGATGCTGCAAACATTGACCTTAAATCATTCAATGAAAGCACTTATATCAGGCTTTCGGGAGGTAAACTGCAAACTGTGCTCGACACTCTTAAGATCTACAAGGATTCGGGAGTCTGGCTTGAGATTACTCATCTTATCATACCGACATGGACCGATAAATTAGATGAGATAGCCGGTATGTGCAAGTGGCTCAGTGAAAACGGATTTAAAGATACTCCTCTTCATTTCAGCAGATTCCATCCCATGCATAAGCTTGAACAATTGCCTCCGACACCTGTTGAATTACTGAAAAGTGCGGCAAAAATTGCATCTGGAGAAGGAATTAAATATGTATATGTCGGGAATGTACCCGGAAATGAACAGTCTGATACAAAATGCCCGTATTGCGGTACTGATCTGATAATCCGGCAGGGATACAGAGTTGCTCTAAACAATATTACCGGGGGAAAATGCATTAAATGCGAAAAGGAAATAAATGGTATCTGGAACTGAAATGAAAAAATCAGAAGCCAGGGAGCGTATAGAAAAGCTTCGCAGTGAAATTAAAGAGCATAATCACAACTATTATGTTCTGAATCAGCCTGTAGTATCGGATTTAGATTTCGATCTCCTTTTAGGTGAGCTTGATGCACTTGAAAAGAAGTTTCCCGAATTTATAACTGAAGATTCTCCTACCCGTAAGGTGGGAAGTGATCTGTCGGGAGAATTCAAACAATATGAACACAGGTACCCGATGCTTTCACTGGGGAACACATACAGTGAAGAAGAGCTGATGGATTTTAACGCCAGGATTGAAAAAGCTGCAGACGCTCCGGTTGAATATGTCTGCGAGCTTAAATATGACGGAGCCTCAATAAGCATAACATACAGGAATAGAATTCTTTTCCGGGCGCTTACACGGGGTGACGGAACAGCAGGTGATGATGTCACTTCAAATGTCAAAACAATCCGAACCATACCGCATAAGCTGGAGGGTAACAATATCCCTGATGAAATTGTAATGAGGGGTGAAATACTTATGCCAAGGCCTGTCTTTGACAGGATCAACAATGAGAGGATAAAATCAGACCTGACACCATTTGCTAATCCGCGCAATGCTGCTTCTGGCACCCTTAAAATCCTGGATTCAAAAATTGTCGCGTCACGCGAGCTCGACTGTATGTTCTATTTCCTGCTCGCCGATGAGTTACCGCATGATACCCATTACGAGAATCTCATGGAAGCAAAACGCTGGGGATTCAGGATCCCTGACAGCATTAAGTTGTGCAAATCGATTGGAGAAGTCCGGGAATTCATTGAACACTGGGACTCCGAACGGAAAAAACTGCATTTTGATATCGACGGGGTGGTAATAAAGGTTAATTCCCTTGCACTGCAGGAAACTCTCGGTTTTACTGCAAAATCACCGAGGTGGGCAATTGCCTACAAGTACAAAGCCGAACAGGCAACTACAAGGCTTTTATCAGTAGCATTCCAGGTTGGAAGAACCGGAACGGTGACACCCGTAGCCAATCTTGAACCTGTTTTCCTTGCTGGATCAACCGTAAAGCGTGCTACTCTGCATAATGCTGATCAGATCGCCCTCCTTGACCTTAATTTAAATGACAATGTATATATTGAAAAGGGGGGAGAAATAATCCCGAAAATTACCGGAGTTGATCTTTCATCGAGGAAAGAAAATGCAGTGAAGGTGGAATTTATAACCATCTGCCCGGAGTGTGGTACACAGCTCGTAAGGAATGAAGGAGAAGCCAATCATTTTTGCCCGAACTACCTCCATTGCCCCCCGCAGTTAAAAGGAAGGATCGAACATTTCATAAGCCGGAAAGCAATGAACATTGATGGTCTTGGCGAGGAAACTGTGGATATGTTGTTCAATAAAAAGATAATAAGGAATTTTGCTGACCTGTATGAACTTAAGACTGAACAACTTGTACCTCTTGAACGTCTTGGCAAAAAATCAGCGCTTAACATAATCAAAAGTATAGAATCATCCTTAAGCACTCCGTATCACCGGGTTCTTTATGCACTGGGAATAAGGCATGTAGGCGAAACAGTAGCCAAAACGATTGCCAACAAATTCAGATCCATCGATGATTTAATGAACGCTGATATTGATCAGCTGACAAGCATCCGTGAGATCGGCCCCAGGATCGCTTCAAGCATAATTTCATTCTTTGCAGATGGGGACAATTTACTTTTAATAAACCGGCTCAAAGAGGCAGGCTTAAACTTCAAAAATGAAGTTAAAGAGCCCGGTGTAAGCAATAAACTGGCCGGGAAGTCTATCGTGATATCGGGTGTTTTCGAAAAACATTCACGTGAAGAGTACAAGGAGCTGATCGAGAAAAACGGAGGGAAAAATGTATCATCAATTTCTTCATCGACATCATTTATCCTTGCAGGAGATAACATGGGACCTTCAAAGAAAGAGAAAGCCGTACAACTTGGAATTCTGCTGATGAGCGAAACCGAATTCCTTAAATTAATTAACGAAGATTAATAACAAGCCCTGCCGGAATTAACAAAAAACAGTTAGGTTTGCAGAATGGAATTGTTTGTAGAAACCAGACAAAAAATCGGCAATCTGATCCTTTCGGGAAAGGCTTCAAAGTTAAAAAGAAGAGTTTTTTACTCCAACGTTAATGAAATCAGAAAAATCGGTATAGTCTGGGATGCTTCAAAAAGTGAGGATTTTATCAGCCTTTCAAAGTTCCATCAGAAGATGCATGAAAGGGATATCGATGTTAAAATAATCGGATTTTATTCCGGTGAAGAACTGCCTAACCGGCTGACAGCCATTAAGTATTTGTCATGTATCCGGAAGAAAGAGCTCAGCTTTTTTTATAATCCGGTCTCTGAGGAATCTGTAGCTTTCATCAATACCCGTTTTGATGTTCTGATCGATGTCAATTTCGAAAAGAAATTTCCGCTCTGTTATATATCCACCCTCTCCACGGCAAGTTTAAAAGTCGGACTTTATGATACCGGGAACAATACTTCAATTTTCGATCTGATGATGGATTTAAAAAAACCCGTCCATGTTGAGAATTATCTTGAACACGTGGTTCATTATCTCGAATTGATAAAATCAGGAACACCCGAAAAAGTTGATAAATAATTATAAATGAAAAAATTCAGAGGAACAGGTGTTGCTATAGTAACGCCATTCAAGAATGACACAAGCATAGATTTTGCAGCCCTGGGACGGGTTCTAAATCATGTTATAAACGGAGGGGTCAATTATATTGTAGCAATGGGTACCACGGGGGAGGCACCAACACTCACAAAGGATGAAAAACAGGCCATTTTATCATATGTGACGGAAGCTATTGACAATCGAGTTCCGCTGATTGCAGGTATAGGTGGTAACAATACCCAGGAAATTATTAACTCCATCAGGGAGTTCGATCTGACCGGGGTGGATGGAATATTGTCGGTAGCACCCTACTATAACAAGCCGGGACAAAGAGGCTTGTTCGAGCATTTCAAAGCTATTGCATCATGTTGTCCGTTACCTGTAATTATCTATAATGTACCTGGAAGAACAAGCAGCAATATTTCGTCCGAAACATGCCTTGCACTTGCACACGAATTCGATAATATCGTTGCAGTTAAGGAAGCATCAGGGGATATGGCGCAGATAATGAGAATAATAAAGGGCAAACCAGAAAATTTTCTGGTCATCTCCGGTGACGACATGCTGACAATCCCGGTTATAGCTTCAGGGGGAGCAGGTGTAATCTCAGTTCTCGCAAATTCATATCCTGCCGAATGTTCCGAATTGGTAAGTTATGCGTTGAAAAACAACCTTAAGGCTGCCCGGGAGATCCAGTTCCGCTTTCTTGAGATAATAGAACTTCTCTTTGCTGACGGAAATCCCTCAGGCATTAAGGCTTTCATGAGTTTAATGAACCTTTGTAATAATAACCTCAGACTTCCTCTGGTACCGGTAAGCAAACCGGTATTTGCAAGGATACAAAAAGCAGCAGACGAGATCAGAAAATGAGTTACCGGGCATTGGGTCCCGGATTCGGAATTCCCGCAGCCTGTTGCTGTCCATGGCAATGTTTATATTTCTTCCCGCTTCCGCAGGGACACGGATCGTTCCTGCCGACTTTCTTATCGACCCTTACCGGCTCAGTTCTTTGATTTCTGTCCTGTCCCCCTCCGGATGAACTATATTGTGAAAAATCACTTTTTTGTGTTCTCAGATTTTCAACCTGCCGGCGGCGCTGTGCTTCCTTTACCTGTTCCGGATCCTGGGTTGGAATATGACCTTTCATCAGGGTGCTGACTACATCCTTGTTAACCTTATTGAGCATATTCTTAAACAGTTCAAAGGATTCAAACTTGTAAATAAGCAGCGGATCTTTCTGTTCGTAAGTGGCGTTCTGGACAGATTGTTTCAATTCATCCATTTCGCGAAGGTGCTCTTTCCATGCATCATCTATTGTAGCAAGAACAACGGTTTTCTCATAGGATTTAGCAAGCTCTTTACCTTCCGATTCGGCCGTAGCTTTTAAATTTGTCACCACCTGAAAAACCTTAACCCCATCAGATATGGGAACTACCACATTTTCATAAGCATGTGCCATGCGTTCATAAACATCTTTCAAAACCGGGTAGGCCTGTTGAGAGATTGTTTCCACTTTCCTTTTATAGGTATCCAGTACTGTTGAGTATACCTTTTCGGTAACTTCATTTGGCAAACCTTTAAGAAATTCTTGAGAGGCAACAGGAGAATCCATTGAGAATGATCGTATAAGATCAAAATCAAAACCTTCAAAATCCCCATCTTTGTGGTAGGTTTCAACTAAATTATCAGTAACATCATACATTGAATTTGCTATATCAACACTCAGCCGCTCACCCAGAAGAGCATGTCTTCTCTTTTTATAAATGACC
>CAZKMH010000072.1:0-1523 GCA_964553395.1 uncultured Rikenellaceae bacterium
AGAGGTTCCAAATCGCTGACAGGTAACAACCAGGCTCTGTTTGTCATAGATGGTGTCCCGGTTGATAATGCCAACACCAATAACTCGGGACAAAGACAGGGAAGAAGCGGTTACGATTATGGCAATGCTGCTGCTGACCTGAATCCAAACGACATTGAATCGATCGATGTCCTTAAGGGAGCCGCTGCTTCGGCACTATATGGTGCAAGAGCTGCTAACGGGGTCATTATGATAACAACCAAGAAAGGTTCTGCAGGCAGAGGCCTTGGCGTTACAGTTAATTCAAATGTTACCATAGGTGTAATCGACAAGAGTACTTTCCCGAAGTATCAGACAAACTATGGTGGAGGTTATGGCCCTTACTATAGTTCTGACACAATTCCTGATCCCCATATGGGGCTGGAACATTATGATGCTGATGGAGATGGTACCGACGATTGGGTAGTACCTTTCTATGAAGATGCTTCGATGGGAGAAAAATTCGACCCTAGCCTGATGGTTTTTCAGTGGGATGCCTTTGTACCGGAATCACCCAATTATGGAAAGAAAACACCCTGGGTAAATTCTCCAAACGGGCCCATTACATTTTTTAATAAAGCAGTTTCTTATTCTAATAGTATTGATATTTCAGGAGGTGGCAACAACGCGGCATTCAGGCTGGGATATACCAATCTTGACCAGAAAGGTATCATGCCAAACAGCTCTCTGAAAAAGAATAATGTTAATTTCAACGGATCCTACAATATCCTCAAAAACCTTAAGGTTTCTGCTTCGGCAAACTATATTAATACAATTGGTAAAGGCCGTAACGAAACTGGTTACAATAATAATATTATGTCTTCATTCCGCCAGTGGTATCAGCTTAATGTAGACGTAAAGATGATGAAAGATCTGTGGGAAGAAACCGGACGTAATATTACCTGGAACAGAACAGGTCCTGATGATCCTGTAGGACTATATTGGGATAGCCCCTATTGGACCCGTTATAAAAACTATGAAAGCGATGAGCGAAACCGTTTAATAGGCTATACACAGGCTGACTGGAAAGCAACAAACTGGTTAAGCTTTATGGGTCGTGTTTCTGTTGATTCATATTCCGAACTCCAGGAAGAAAGGAGAGCAGTGCTTTCGACCGCTCTTGAATTCGGACCCGGAAGAAAAGATGCAACATCCGGATATTCAAGGTTTACCAGAACATATCTGGAAACAAACGTCGATTTCATGGCGACTTTCAAAAAAGATATTACCCCTAACTTGAATTTTAACGGATTATTGGGAGCTAATTTCCGCAGGAACAAACTTGACCGGGTATTTGAATCCACAGCCACCGCATTAAGTATTCCTGAAATTTATGCATTAAGCAACAGCGTAGATCCTTTGCCGACACCTGAAGAATCATACCAGCGAATTGGATTAAATGGTTACTTCGGAAGCATTTCTCTTGGATATAATAATATGCTTTACCTCGATGCCACTTACCGTCTTGACCAGTCTTCGACTTTACCCAAAGACAGCTGGACATA
>CAZKMH010000072.1:1623-12065 GCA_964553395.1 uncultured Rikenellaceae bacterium
ATGCCACTTACCGTCTTGACCAGTCTTCGACTTTACCCAAAGACAGCTGGACATACACATACCCGTCCGTTTCAGGAAGCTTCCTCTTTTCACAGCTTATAGAGGCAAACTGGCTCCAGCTTGGGAAATTAAGATTAAATTATGCTGAAGTTGGTAACGATGCTCCATGGGCCAGTGTATCGGATACTTATATTCCGATTGCGGCTTTAAACGGTTCTCCTCTGGTTACTGTTGGAGAAAGGAAGAGTAACGCGGAACTGAAACCTGAGCGGACTAAAAGTATTGAAGCCGGATTAGAAGTGAACATGTTCGAAAACAGACTGGGATTTGACCTGGCACTTTATAAATCAAATACGGTAAATCAGATTTTGCCGGTATCCGTATCGTATGCTACCGGGTACAGATCAAAATATGTTAATGCCGGCGAGATCCAGAACAAGGGAATTGAGCTGAGATTTATGGTTACTCCTGTTAAAGTTGCCGGATTCCAGTGGGATATTACCATGAACTGGGCCAGGAACTTAAATGAAGTTGTTGAACTGAAGGAAGACATCCAAAACCTTCAGCTTGGAGCCCTCCAGGGAGGTATTACAATTAATGCCCGTGTTGGTGAACCATACGGTACTATCCAGGGGCAGGATTTTGTTTATCTTAATGGTAAAAAAGTTATCAGATCAAATGGTTATTACCAGAAAACAGCAACATCTGATATTGTGTTAGGGAATATCAATCCCGACTGGACCGGAGGTATTCTTAACTCTTTCAGTTATAAAGGTCTGAGCTTAAACTTCCTGATTGATATGCAGAAAGGCGGGGACATTTTCTCCCTCGACATGTGGTACGGCATGGGAACAGGACTATATGCGGAAACTGATTTTATCAACGATCTGGGCAATCCTGTCAGAGATCCGGTTATCGTTATCTCAGAACCGACTACTGCAGATCCGGATGCCCCATTTGAATATGGTCCGAAAAGCGGCGGCGTAGTTCTTGATGGTGTACTGGCTGATGGTACTGTGAACGAAAAACGTGTGGAAGGCGGCAACTATGCTCTTTTTGGATGGGCAACACAACCGAACAGACCATTCGTTTATGATGCATCATTTGTAAAACTGCGCGAAGCAGTGCTTACATATGATTTTCCCAGGACTTTGATGGCCAATACATTCATAGATGGCGCTTCCATCAGTATTGTAGGATCTAACCTCTGGATTATTCACAAAAATCTTCCTTATGCTGACCCTGAAACAGGACAGAGCTCAGGAAACATCCAGGGATGGCAAAGCGGTGTAATGCCAACAACCCGCAATTTTGGCCTTAGTCTTAAACTACAATTCTAATAATGAAAATCATGAAAAAGAAATATTTAATATTATTGGTGCTCGTTGCATTTTTTACAGCATGTACTGATAAGTTTGAGGAATTCAATACAGATAGTAAGAATCCTGCTATTGTCCCTGGTGAAACCGTATTCAGCTATGCACAGTACCAGCTGGTACGTCAAATCTCAAGTACAAATGTTAATCTCAACATCTGGAAGCTGATGGCCCAGTACTGGACAGAGTGTACCTATATCGATGAAGCAAACTATGATATAATCAACCGGACAATTCCCGATAATACTTTCCGGCAGTATTATGTCGGTAATGATGCTTCCAATGAAGGAGGTTTTTTAAGGGACTTTATGGAAGCTGCTGCTTTGATCGGAGCAACGACACCAGTTGGTACCGTTGCAGAAGCAGAGAAAGCGAATAAGCTGGCTATCATTGAGCTTCTGACTGTATATGCTTTCCAGAATCTGGTTGATATTTTTGGCGATATACCTTATACCGAGGCGTTGGATATCGACAATATTGCCCCTAAATATGATGATGCTGCCACAATATATCAGAACCTGATAACAAGAGTTAATGATGCTCTGGCCGATCTTGATGATTCACAGGGTAGCTTTGGTTCAGCTGATCAAATTTATGGCGGTGATGTTGAATTGTGGAAAAAGTTTGGTAACTCCCTGAAACTTAAACTCGGAATTACAATTGCTGATGCCGATGCAACTTTAGCAGAAACAACCATTGAGTCTGCAGTGACTGGCGGCGTTTTTACTTCCAGTGACGATGATGCGCTTTTCCCCTTTATGACAGCCACCCATATGAATCCTTTGTATGAGGATATAATACTGAGCGGCAGGAATGACTTTGTTCCTGCAAATACCATTGTAAATATAATGAACACTCTCACAGATCCGAGGAGATCTTTATACTTTACAAAATTTGGAGATGTGTATCTGGGCGGCCCATATGGATACGATAGTCCATACGTCAGTTATTCCCATATACCTGATGCAATTTCAGCTCCTGATTTCCCGGGTATTCTGCTGACATATGATGAAGTTCTCTTTTATATGGCCGAAGCTGCTGCAAGAGGATTCGATGTTGGCGGTGCCGGTCCTGGTGCATTATACAGGGATGCTATCACAGCTTCAATTCTTTCCTGGGGAGGTACCGCTGCTGATGCAAATACGTACGTGACTCAACAGGATGTGAGTTATGGAACAGCACCAGGGACCTGGCAGCAAAAAATAGGAACCCAGGCATGGATAGCTCTTTATACACGGGGTCTTGAAGGATATACAATATGGAGAAGATTGGATTATCCGATTTTCAATGTTGCACGGGATATAGCAGGCCGCGACGAAATCCCTGTAAGATTTACATACCCTGTAAATGAACAGACACTGAATAAAGCAAACTACACAAGTGCCGCATCGGCTATTGGCGGAGACCTTTTATCGACTAAAATTTTCTGGGATAAATTTCCTTATAATGAATAACGGGAAAGTTTAGTCGATTGTCAGAAAGAATAAGAGGCTGGCTCACTGGGCACAGCCTCCTTTTTTTAATAAGTCTGCCTTGAAAATGAAGATTGGGCTGGAAAATATAATCCTTCACTGACCTGTGCAAAAACTATGAAAGTATGGCCTTCTTAACGCGGATAGTATTTTTTATTCTTTTATTGGCTAACCCGTCAGTAGTTGCAGCTCAGCAAAGCGGTATTATAACCGACCAGATATATGGGTCAGACCCGTTGCTGATTAATGGAAAGTATTATACCTTTTTCCCCCCTTTAAATACAGGAGGCAACCAATTTTTTGCTGACCCGCAGTTTGAAACCGGATCGGTGACCATCCGCGGATTAACCTACGCAGATCTCCTCCTTAACTACGACATTTATAACCAGCAACTTATATTGAAATACAAAAACATTACCGGTGCTGCCAGCCTGATCATATTATCAGATGCATGGCTTGAAAAATTCAGCATTAAAGGCATAGATTTTGAGATGATCCCGATACAGGATACGGTGAAGCGGATTTTCCAGGTATTGGGAACCGGAGCAAATCGTATATTGTATTACTGGAAGAAAGATCTGGAACTGGATAGTTTCCATGGAGCCAGAAATCATATTTTCTCTGACGCCAGGAAAGAAATGAATATATTAACTGGTAACCAGATAGTAAAATACTGGAATAATAAAAGCTTTTATTCTATTTTCGGTATTGAAAAGAGTTTAGCTATAAAAGAATACCTGCACAGGCGTAAAATCAATGTCAAAAGAGCGATTGACCAGACAATGACTGAACTTATATACTATTGTAACTCCCTTAATTCAAGGTGAAGTCAGGCCTTATACTCATATTATTCCTCTGGTTCGGATCCACTTTGCAAGCACAGGGGCCGGAAAAAGTTATGGTCTGCCATTTCAGGAATATTTCATTTGCAGAATTTTGCGACACGGTTTTCCATCAGACCAATGTAAATATATATTACCGTGGAGTTTGGGTAAACAACCTGAATGTAACTCTTGATTCGGATAGCATCACTGTGTTGTCAGCCGTAAGGCAGGTCATAGCAGGCTCGGATCTGGAAGTATCTGTATGGCACAACAATCTTGTAATTCTTCCGCGTATTAAGTTACTTACCGAACTTCCGGCATATGAACAATTTATCAAAACAGACAATACTATAGGACAAAAAGAACTTGCAATCACTGAAACTGAAGAACGTTATATTACTGGTCGTAAGCCGGGTGTGATCCAGATTATAACGATAGGACGAACCGGAGTAAATACAGGCGATTCCAAAGCTAAAGTTCTTGGCAGAGTACTGGATGAAGAGACCGGAGAACCAATGAATTTTGTCACTATTTATATTTCTGAAACAAAAACCGGTACAGTTACAGATGTGAATGGGTTTTTTAATATTGCTCTTACACCCGGGAAATACAATGTCCTTATTGAATACCTTGGATATGAAAAAGGAAAATACCTGTTAGAAATACTTTCAGACGGTAACTTCGCGGTGAAAATGAAAAAGGCCGCCATTGAGCTGAAGGAAGTTGTGGTAAGCGGTGAACGTCAGGCCGATATACGTACTACAGATCCGGGTCTTGACCGTATGTTGATGAAATCAGTCAGGGGATTGCCCATGATGATGGGTGAGCGCGACATCCTGAAGGTTTCAGTAACCTTGCCGGGGATTGTAAGCGCAGGAGAAGGTTCAGCCGGTCTGAATGTGCGCGGAAGTGGCTCTGACCAGAATGCGTTTTATATTAACAGAATTCCAATATATAACACTTCACACTTGTTTGGTTTCTTTCCTGCTTTTAATTCGGATATCATAAAAGATCTTTCGATCTATAAGGGGCATATTCCTGCACAATATGGCGGGAGGCTTGCATCTGTTTTCAATATTACTACCCGTCAGGGGAACAGGAAACGGTTTACAGCTCACGGAGGGATCAGTCCGATAACCGGCAATATAGTACTGGAAGGACCCCTGAAAAAGGATATAAGTTCTTTTCTGTTCAGTGCACGTTCTTCTTATTCGGATTGGATACTGTCAAGTATAAAAGATCCTGTCATCAGCGCAAGCAAAGCTAATTTTAATGATTTTTCCGGCGGAGTAAACTGGGATATTCAAAAAACTCAGGTGTCGCTATTCCTGTATCGCAGTTACGACCACTTTCGTCTGGCTGATATTAACAGCTATAGTTATTCTAATTCCGGCGCATCATTGATTCTTGGGCATAACTTTACCAACTCTCTTCGCGGGGAGGTTGCTTTTATTAGTTCGAAATACGCCTTTTCAACTATCGATAAGCAGGAAATCTCGTCTGCCTACGAGCATGGTTATAAAATGGATCATTATGAAACACGCATCAACTTCAAACAACTGCTGAGCCAGAAAAATTCACTTGAATACGGAGCAGATTTCATACTCTACAAACTTGACCGGGGTGAAGTACTTCCTTACGGAGAAAAATCTTTGCGCAGCAAAGTAGCTTTAGGTACTGACAAAGGTATTGAAAGTTCCCTGTTCATTTCAGATTCATATGATGTTACAACCCGGATGAATTTGATCCTTGGAATACGTTATACGCTGTTTACCCCTGTTGGTCCTGTAACAACCTACAAATATACCCTGGGTGCACCAAGAGACTTAAGGTATATTGAAGATACCCTGACTTTTGGTAAGAACAAAGCTGTCCGCTGGTACCATGAGCCTGATATACGGGCAGCTCTAAACATAGAAACCGACAAGGAGGGGTCCATTAAATTGTCATTTAACCAGATGCATCAGAATCTTTTTATGCTGAATACCACAACGACAATGGCACCGGATGCACAATGGAAACTTGCTGATTATCATCTTCTTCCATCAAAAAGTAATCAGATATCGCTTGGTGTGTTCCGTACACTTCCAAAAAACGGACTTGAAACGTCGGTGGAAGTTTATTACAAACGTACTTACAATTACTCCGAATTTAAGGACGGGGCGGATTTTCTGAAAAATCCATTAGTGGAAACTTCAGTATTACAGGGAGATCACAAAGCTTACGGCATAGAGTTTTACATTAAACGAAGCAGGCGCAAGCTTGAAGGATGGCTCTCATACACCTGGTCCAGGTCCTTAATACAGGTAAACGGCGATCATTCATGGAGCCGGATCAATAACGGGGAAGCCTATCCTGCCAACTTTGATATACCCCATTCATTAAATGTTGTCCTTAACTATTATTTTACAAGGAGGATTTTCTTCTCTTCAATCTTCACATACCAGACAGGCAAACCAATAACATATCCTGAATCAGTATATTACATCAACGGTGCACCGTATCTCGATTATTCAAAACGCAATGCCTATCATATACCTGATTATCTGCGGGCAGATTTTTCGCTGACGCTTGAAGGCGATCTCAGAAAAAATAAGTTTTTACATAACTCCTTTATTCTGAACCTTTACAATGCAGCAGGACGCAAGAACCCGTATTCTGTATATTTTAAAACTGAAAATGGAAGAATAAGCAGCTACCAGTATTCTGTAATAGGTGTCCCGATTCTTACAGCTACATGGATTTTTAAACTTGGGAATTATGCGTCAGACTAACATCATAATAGTGTTCTGGATGCTGGGTGTTATGATTCCATCATGCATTATGCCCTATGAACCTCACATCGACAGCAAGGACATTAATAAATATGTGGTCTCGGGGCAGGTAACCGATAATAGTGAATATCAGACAGTTTCAATATCTATGACTTCCCCGGTAGGCGATCCCCAATTTATTCCTGTTTCCGGCTGTTATGCCCGCATTACTGATGATAAAAAGAACCAGTTTGTAATGCAGGAATCTGAAGATGAAGCAGGGATTTACAATGTGCAGATCGATAAAGGTTATCTCATTCCCGGAATTTCCTTCAGGATTGATATAATCACACCTGACGGAACCAGTATAGTATCAGATTTTGACCGAATGCCTAAATGCCCGGAAGTAGATACAGTTTATTATCTGAGGAAGGACCTTTTTACAGACATCCCGGGCGAGGTTGCAAAAGGGATACAGTTTTATTTAGACCTGGATGGAGGAGATATAAGCACCCACTACTTCAGATGGGAAGTAATTGAAACCTGGGAATACCACGCTACCTATCCAATGGAGTGGTACTACGATGGTAATGTGCATCATATTTCTCCCCCCGATTACTCAAGATTAGTATGCTGGTCCACCAAATTGATTAAAAATATCTATACTCTTTCCACAGAAAATCTAACAGAAAATAAATATGAGATGATGCCACTTCATTTTGTAGATAACCGCACTCCCAGACTTCAGTATTGCTATAGCTTGCTAATCAATCAATTTGCCCTGAGTGATGGGGCATACTCTTATTGGGATCAGATGCGAATTAACAGTGCCGGGCAGGGTGGCTTATACGAAAAACAACCTCTGGCAATAACAGGGAATCTTCATAATACAACAGATTCGGATCAGGAGGTACTGGGTTATTTCAGTGCATCATCTGTGAAATCGAAGCGGATATTTATTATGGATGTGGAAAACCTGGAGCTCGATGTCCCGGCTTATTGTACTCCATTTGTCCCAAGGTACGGGTTCAAAGAACTTACTCCTTCAGATTACCCGACTTTTTTAATGGGAGACAAATATGGATGGTGGATGGTATTTCTCAACAGGGAGTGCGTGGATTGCCTGACAGTGGGGGGAACAAATATTAAACCTGATTTCTGGCCATTCTGATATGTATAGTATCACCTGTAAAATATTGTTATTGCTATTTTCTGTTACTGGTCCTGTAATTATAAATGGCCGGCAAAGCCTGACCATTCAATCAGGTGAAAGAGTGGTTCTTTTTTGTGACCGTACTCTTTACATTGCAGGGGAGCAGATACTTTTTTCAGCCTTCCTCCAGACCGAAGAAATATCGGATCAAACCAGGTCAAGTCGTGTCTTATATTGTGAGCTTATCACTTCGGATGGTAATCAAATTGCAGGTAATAAATATCTTTTTAAAGATTCTTACGTTTCAGGGCATTTTAACATATCAAATGATATTATAACAGGCAATTATTACTTAAGAGCATATACCAGAGTAATGCGTAATAATGGGCCTTACTATTATCATTATACTCTGATTAAAATAGTCAATCCTTACAGGAAGGAAGTTCAGGGTTTAACCGGCAGTAATTCTGTATCTGAAATCCTGAATGTTGAATTAAATCATGAAAATACCGATAAATCATTCCTTGTTTCAACTGACAAATCTCAATATTTTCCCCGCGATACTGTTCATATATCAATAGATGAGATTGAAGCAATTGAATCCTCCTGGAAAGGATTAAGTCTGGCTGTTGTTCCTGAATTCTCGGTATCCGCAAACAGAGTCAGATTTCCGGAAAGCAGAAAATTTGAGAACAATGGTTTCTATTATCCTGAGACCAGGGGCCTCTCGATTACGGGAAAACTGGAAGACAATATAACAGGAGATCCCTTGCCCCGTACCCTGGTCAATCTATCTATATTAGGCAAGGGCAGGGACTTCATGGCCATGCAAACGGATTCCGCGGGCAGGTTTTTCTTTTCCCTGCCTGATTATACAGGGTTCCGGGACTTATTTCTTTGTGTTGAAAATATCAGCTCTGCAGATCCAAAAATATTGGTAGATAACGACTTTTGCACTATACCTGTTCGTATACCGACAAATATTTTCACACTGACCCGGCAGGAACGTGAAACTGCCTGTAACATGGCAGTTAATGTACAGCTTGAATCATGCTTCAGGATTGATTCAATTCATGATGCGCAGATTGTTCCCATCGAAGATCAGGCATTCTACGGCAAACCAGACGATATTCTTTATATTGATAATTATATTCAGCTGCCTACACTTGAAGAGTACTTTAACGGACTGCCAACTTTAGCGAAAGTAAGAAAACGTAAAGGTGAAAAGTATTTCAGGGTAATTAGTGAGCAGAACGAACTTGCTGATATCAATCCGCTGACATTAGTCGATCTGGTGGCAATTGATGATCCGTCCAGGATATTGTCAATTCCACCGGCAAGTATATCCCGTATTGAAATAGTCACCGGGCTCTATGTGAAAGGAGACCAGACTTATGGAGGGATTATTAATATTATAACTAAACATGGTGATTTTGGAGGAATAAACCTGCCGTCATCGGGTGTATTTATTAATTATGGCTTCCTGTCCGATAGTAGTCGTTACCCAAAAACCTTCACACCACTGCTTCACTCTCCTGATACAAGAAATACTCTCTGCTGGAACCCATATTTTGTAATAAACAAAGGGAACAGAGTAATGATATCGTTTACGACATCAGATACGCCTGGAAGATATTTGATTATTCTGAACGGGATAAACACCAGAGGTGAAACGCTCAGGCAAACTGCAGCATTTGAAGTGCTGAAGTATTAAACTTTTCAGTCGGCGGGTAACCGGGTTTAATCTTTCTTCATATTCACCAGATCAGGCCGGATAACGGTTACCTTTAAGACTTAAAAGATATATTTTCTGATTCTGAATTATTCTTCGGGGTATCTGATTGACAATAATATGCTTAGAAATATTTAAACATAGGCAATAATATTTTGCTTTCTTAAAAAAAACAGTAAATTTGGCAAGTTAAATCAAAACCTAAAACTAAATAAGTATGAAGAAACTATTTCTGCTGACTATTCTGTTTGTGTTTGCAGGTTCGTTCCTGATGGCGCAAACACGAGTTATTACAGGTACGGTTACCTCAGCTGTAGAAGGGGAAGGCGCCCTTCCGGGGGTAACAGTCCAGGTTAAAGGTACTACCGTAGGTGCCCTCACCGACTTATCCGGAAAATATTCAATCACAGTTCCCGAAGCTGCAACGACAATGGTTTACTCTTATATCGGGATGGAGACTATTGAGATTCCAATTGGAAGTCGTTCCGTTATGGATGTTGTTATGCAATCCGCAGTCGTGGGGTTGAACGAGGTTGTTGTAACAGCCCTGGGGATCAGAAGGGAAAAGAGAGAAATCACCTACCAGACCCAAAAAGTTGGCAGCGAAGAGCTTGCTGCTGCTCAACCAACAAGAGCCGGGAGTGCCCTTGCAGGTAAGGTTGCCGGTCTCCAGATCAACATTCAGGATAATAGTGTCAATCCAACAACACAGATTACATTAAGGGGTTACAGATCAATTTCTTCGGATAACCAGGCTTTGGTTGTAATTGATGGTGCTATCTCATCACTCGGTGCATTTGATGACCTGAACCCAAATGACATTGCCGACATCAGTGTTCTTAAAGGAGCTACTGCCGCAGCGCTGTATGGATCGAGAGCCGGTAACGGAGCTATCATCGTTACAACAAAGAAAGGTGAAGCCGGACAGAAATTCACAGTAGGCATAAACTCTTCTTACACTGCTGAAAAGGTTGCATATATGCCAAAAATGCAGACCGAATATGGTACCGGCTGGGAAGGTGCTTACGATGCTATTGAAAACACCAACTGGGGTCCCCGTTTTGACGGCACAATGCGCCAGATCGGCCCGACATTCCCCGATGGAACATACCAGGCTGTGCCCTATGCCCCT
>CAZKMH010000073.1:0-12028 GCA_964553395.1 uncultured Rikenellaceae bacterium
TGACTTCTGACTTCTGACTTCTGACTTCTGACTTCTGACTTCTGACTTCTGACTTATTTAAAGAATATATTTTATTTCCAAATGAAGATCTCATACAACTGGCTTAAAGATTACCTTGATCTCGATATTGAACCGCATAAATTGGCAGTTATCCTTACCGGACTTGGTCTTGAGGTTGAAGCTATGGAAGAATGGGAATCTGTGAAAGGCGGATTGAAGGGTGTTGTAATAGGAGAAGTTCTGACTTGCAAAAAGCATCCTGATGCTGATAAGCTGACGGTTACAACCGTTGACATCGGTGCTTCTGATCCGCTTCAGATTGTCTGTGGTGCGCCCAATGTAGCTGTGGGGCAAAAAGTTCCGGTGGCCATCGCCGGCACCTCAGTCTTTAAGGGACAAGATAGCTTTGAGATAAAAAAATCGAAGATAAGGGGAGAGATCTCCGAAGGGATGATTTGTGCTGAAGATGAGCTCGGATTGGGAACTCTGCATGAGGGTATCATGGTGCTTGATAGCAATGCAGTTCCGGGAACACCCGCTTCAGAATATTTTAAAATTGTAAAGGATTTCGTTTTTGAAATAGGACTTACACCCAACAGGATCGACAGCGGATCCCATTTCGGTGTTGCCAGGGATCTTGCAGCTTATCTGAACATCAATGAAGGATCAGCAGTAAAGGCAAAACTTCCTTCGATTGAAGGTTTTAAACCTGACAATAATGACAATCCGTATGAGGTGATCATTGAGAACAGCATCGATTGCCCACGATACACGGGCATAACCATAAGCGGAGTGAAGATCGGTGAATCACCTGAATGGCTTAAGACAAAGCTGAGAGCCATAGGACTCAATCCGATAAACAACGTTGTCGACATAACCAACTTTGTCCAGCATGAGATCGGTCAGCCGCTTCATGCCTTCGATGCCGACAAGATTGACGGTAAAAAGGTCATTATCCGGAACCTTCCCGAAAAATCAAAGTTTGTTACGCTTGATGAGATGGAAAGAAGCCTGTCATCAAGAGATCTTATGATCTGTAATGTCAGTGAAGGGATGTGCATTGCAGGTGTATTTGGAGGGATAAAATCAGGAGTAACGGAAGCCACAAAAAATATCTTCCTTGAAAGCGCTTATTTCAATCCTGTTACTATAAGGAAAACAGCGAGACGCCACGTACTTAATACCGATGCCTCTTTCAGGTTCGAAAGAGGCGCTGACCCTGAAAGAACAGTATGGGCGCTGCAGAGGGCAATACTTCTAATTAAAGAAATTGCAGGCGGAAAAATTTCTTCGGATGTAAGGGATGTTTACCCAAATAAGATCAACAGGACAAAAATAGAGGTCAGTTATAAGAATATAGCCAGGCTGATTGGAAAACAGATCGATACAGGGATCATAAATAAAATCCTTAACATGCTGGATATGAGCATATTAAATGAAGCCGGTGATACTCTGACACTCGAAATTCCCTTGTACAGGGTAGATGTTCACCGTGAAGCGGATGTGGTTGAAGAGATTCTCAGGATCTACGGATATAACAATGTGGAGATTGATAATCATGTAAATTCCACACTTTATTATGCCGATAAACCTGACAGGGAAAAACTCCAGAACATAATTGCCGATATGCTCACAGCTAACGGGTATGCTGAAATAATGTGCAATTCGCTCAATCCTGCTTCCTTTTACGAAACAGGTGATTTTGACAGGGACAAGCTTGTACTTCTTGCAAATCCGCTCAGCTCGGATCTGAATGCGATGAGACAATCCCTGTTGTTTGGCGGACTAAGCTCTGTAGCATGGAACATAAACCGGCAGAATCCCGACCTTAAGCTGTACGAATTCGGAAACTGCTATTCATATAAAAAATCAGGGAGACCTGTTCCGGACGTTGATGATTACGTGGAAAAGAGATCTCTCGATATCTTTATCTCAGGCAACAGAGGGCGGCAACAATGGAATTACAAAACCACTCCATCTGATTTCTATAATATCAAGTCTGTTGTTGAAATGGTACTCACCCGCATGGGCATGCAGACAGGTGATCTTCAAACCGGGGAAAGCGGGAAAAAATATTTTTCCGAATCCGTTACATTTTCGAACGGCAACAAGCTCATCGCGGAAGCCGGTAAAATCTCAAAGGAATATCTTGAAAAATTCGATATCGGACAGAGTGTTTATTATGCACACATCGACTGGGACCTGCTTTTAGTGCTGGTTAAAAACCATTCCGTTTCATACCGTGAGCTTCCGAAATACCCGTGGGTCCGGAGAGATCTTGCACTGCTCCTGGATAAGGGAGTGAAATTCGGGCAGATAAGGGAGATAGCCTTCCGGACAGAAAAGCATATCCTGAGGGATGTTGACCTTTTTGATGTTTATGAGAGCGACACTCTCGGTCAGAATAAAAAATCGTATGCTGTCAGCTTCATCATGAGGGATGACCTGAGAACTCTTACCGACAAGGCCATTGAAAAAACCATGAATAACCTGATCACTGCTTTCCAGAAAGAGCTTAATGCCGTTATCAGATGACAAAGAAGACCAGAATTGAGCTGATAAAAGGTGACATCACTACCTTAGATGCTGAAGCAATCGTAAATGCAGCAAATCAGACTCTCCTGGGCGGTGGCGGTGTGGATGGCGCAATTCACAGAGCCGCAGGCTCCAAACTTCTGGAAGAGTGCAAAAAACTAAATGGTTGTCCCACGGGTGAGGCAAAAATAACCGGAGGATACAACCTGAAAGCAAGAAATATAATTCATACTGTCGGACCTGTATGGTACGGTGGTTTCCGTGATGAGAATGAACTGCTGGCATCCTGTTACAAGTCGAGCCTCACACTGGCAAAAAAGAACAATATAAAGACGATAGCATTTCCCGGTATCTCAACCGGTGTATACGGATTCCCAAAAGATCTGGCAGCAGCCATTGCCGTAAAAGAATCAAAAAGATTCCTGAACAATAACCCTGTTCCCGAAAAGATAATCTTCGTCGCATTTGACGATGAGAATTACAACATCTACCAAAAGCTCCTTGATAAATGAGCTCATTCCTGAAATCCTTAAAGGATTATTTTTCCCTCGTCAGGTTCAGCCATACTGTGTTTGCAATGCCGTTTGCACTCATCGGTTTTTCACTTGCTGTTTCAGGGGAAAATCAATCATTCAGCCTGCGGTTGCTCCTTCTCATTGTTCTGTGCATGATCTTCGCAAGAAATGCTGCAATGGGATTCAACAGGATCGCGGACAACAGGTTCGATGCACTCAATCCGCGAACCAGAAACAGGGAAATTCCTGCAGGCGCTATAAGTATTAAAGCAGCAGCAATTTTCGTAATAGTCAATTCACTTCTTTTTATTATCACAGCCGGTTTTATCAACACACTTACGCTGATTCTTTCACCTGTAGCCCTGCTTATAATTCTCGGCTACTCACTTACAAAACGGATAACCTCCCTCAGCCATTTTATTCTGGGCCTCGGGCTGAGCCTTGCTCCGATAGGTGCATATATCTCTGTAACAGGCACTTTCGCTCTCCTGCCGGTAATTTATTCCCTGATAGTAATTACGTGGGTGAGCGGATTCGATATTTTATATGCTCTCCAGGACGAAGATTTTGACAAATCAAACCGGCTCCATTCGATTCCGGCGGTTACAGGAATCAGAAGAGCTATTATTATATCCATCGGGATTCATATCCTTACAATTATTCTGGTAATAACAGCCGGATTTCTGGGTAAAGGAGGAGTACTTTACTGGATCGGTACACTGATCTTTGCCTCACTTCTGATATACCAGCATATTATCGTAAAACATGATGATCTGAGCAGGTTGACAGTGGCATTTGGCACAACAAACGGAATAGTCAGTATCTTCTTCTCATTATTTGTAATAATAGATCTTATTGCAAGGCATTCATAATTACATATATTTGTTCTGAAGGTTACACATTCAGGAAATTTTTGTTCCTTGGTACCGAAAAAATAGTTAAATGGGCTCCGTCACGATCAAAGAAGTAGAAACCAGGAAAGACCTGCGCGTATTCATTTATCTCCCTGAAAAGGTTCACAGGGATGATCCCACCTGGCTCCCTCCAATATATTTAGATGAATGGGAATTGTATGACAGAAAGAAAAATTCGTCCTTTCAGTATACTGATGCTGTACTTTACCTTGCTTACCGGGACGGGAGGCCTGTGGGAAGGATAATGGGAATTATCAATAAGAGGTATAATGAAATCCATAATGAGTATCATGGCCGCTTCTGCTTCATGGAATGTTATGAAGATACTGAGGTGGTTCATTCTCTAATTTCAAAGGTTGAAGAATGGGCCCGTCAGAAGGGTATGGTTAAGGTTGTGGGGCCGCTTGGTTTTTCGGACAAAGATCCACAGGGATTTCAGATTGAAGGATTTGAATACCCCAAATTCATCGTTGCGCCAAACAATTTACCTTATCTGCCACAAATGATCGAAAATGAAGGATATGATAAAAAGGTGGATCTTGTAAATTACAGAGTCAAAGTTCCGGAAGAATTGCCCCTGATCTATCAAAAAGTACTATCGAGGGTAGCACATAATACAGAGTTCACAATAGTTGAGTTTTCTGCTAAAAAAGAGCTTAAACCATACATAATTCCTGTACTGGGATTAATGAATGAAGCTTTCATGGAAATTTATGGTTTTGTCCCACTGAATGATAAGGAAAAAAATGAAATGGCTAATCGCTATATGATGATTGTTGATCCCAGATTCGTTAAAATTGTTGTTGCAAAAGAGGAGGTAGTGGGATTTGCTGTTGGTGTACCTGATATCAGTCCGGGTATAAAAGCTGCAAATGGAAGGTTGTTCCCTTTTGGATTCCTTAAAATAATAAGGGAGGCAAAAAGAACGACGAATTTGCTTATGATGCTGGGAGGTGTTAAAAAGTCATTCAGGGGACAGGGTATTGATGTTCTGATGGCAGTTAAAATTCTTGAGTCCAGCATCAGGTCACGTATTGAAACACTTGATGTTCACCTGGTTCTTGAAACCAATACAGGAATGAGAGCTGAATGCGAAAGAGTTGACGGTCAGATCCTCAGGAAGTTCAGGATTTTCCAGAAAGATCTTTAAAACCTGAAAATAAAGGAGAATCCCAGCAGTTCTTTAAACTGAATCCGTGCGCTCTTCTTTCCTGGAATCGGATTTCTGTCATCGTCAAGTGACGGAGTTTTTGTGTCATCATCAAAAATCAGATGGGTGTTGAACCTGACATCGGTAAACCAGTTCAGGCTTGCTGTCAGGATCATTTCCCAGTCAATATCTATATTTTGCGGATTGTTGATATAGTTTGTAAATAGCTGCAATCTGTTCGTGACCGACACTGTTTTAAACGGTTTGTACAGATGGGTGATCAGAAAGCTGGCTCCCGGTTCATTTTTCGACCTTTTATCCTTTGCAATACCGTACTTGGTCTGGTCAATATCCGAAGTATCCGGAACAAATGTCCCCTTATATGAAAACGGTGAAAAGTTTATGGATGTATTCTTATTTGGCTTATAATCAAGTCCTAATCCAGTGGTTAATATTGCAGGGTTCATAAATTTTGAAACAGGGACAGAATCATTCGGATAGTTGTATCCCCTTGCTACCTGTGTTTTGAACAGTAGGATCGCACTGAAGTCAAATTTTCCAAAAGCTTTATGATTTACCTTGGAGTTGGTCTCGAGCAGGTCAAGGTTCTTTCTCACCTCTTTCTCTCCTTTATCGCCCGAAACGATCAGCCCGTACTTGATCCTTCCGAAATTGTTTGAGGAAATATTCAATGGTTTATTTGCATAGTCGGCATAACCGGTTATATCAAAGGATGTCGATATACTGCTTTCACCACCCTTCACCCAGTTGCCCATCGATGCCTGGTTCAGTGCAAATGCCGCCTCGGAACGGTACTTCCAGTACTCTGATTTTATTGTTATTTTTTTAACGGCAAGCAATTTTGACTTGTCGATTTCCTTCACTTCAATCCTTGCATCTGAATAATTTCCTTTTCGTACAGGTCTGGAAAAGCTTACACCATTTTCAAGATAAATACCAATTGTATTTCTTCCCTGAGCTCCTATCCACACTGTAACCGAATCTGCAAGATCAGTCTTAAGCCAGAGTCTGTGCATAATACCCGATTTTGAATTTACCCAAACCGATGTAACTGCTGTTCCTGTTCCTCCGAAATTTATCATGCTTGAATCGCGCGCCTGAACAAATTCAAGCAGGGAATTTACTGCCGCTTTAATTGAATCGCTCTGATAAGGGTATTCATAATAGGTAAACGGGAAGTCAGGATGAAGTGAGCCCACCTCCTTAAGAGTGTCAACAACAACAAGTATTGTTGTATCTTTTAATCTGACAACCGGTCTTGACGGATGTATACTCTCAGGAATCTGCAGATCTATAACTTTTGCTGAATCAGGGCGTATCTCAGTTTTGAGAGTGTCGGCCAGTGCAAGAGTGTCAACAGGTATCGGAGAAACCGGTAGTTCGATCACGGGTATTTTGAGCTTCAGGGGCTCCCAGATATAGAACTGGTCCCATGAAACATCGAGCGAATCAAACGGATATTTCCTGATGAATGCTTCTGCGGAATCATAAGGCAGATGGGATGCTTCAAAAACCAGCTGCCCCAGGGCTATCCTTAAAGGATCTCTTAGGTCCTTCCAGTATTCAGCCTTCGTTCTCTGTCTGAGAAACCTTACAGCTTCATCAGTCGACAGAACTACTTCAGGTTTTATTTTCTTTTCGTTAAATATTATACCGCTTTTTCTCAATGAGTCGCCAGTAGTGGCAGGGAGAACACTACTCTTGCTAACTTCCTGTGAAATTCCTGAAATACTGATACTTAATAACGAAATAACGATAAAATGCTTAAAAATCTTCAAAATCATTCTGGCCTGTTTGCTTAAAATTTCCGGGGTGAAGATATCACAAAATACTTACTATTTTTACCATACATTTAATTCCTGGATTATGTCCATCCTTCTCTTAACGAAAAAAAACCCGTCTGACGTATACAGGAATATGAAAAACCTTTATGAAATTACCATTATTTGAACCGTTCAAAATCAAAATGACTGAACCTGTGTACACCAGTTCACAGGATCAGAGGGAAAAGTGGATCAGTGAAGCCGCATATAACGTATTCAATCTCAGGTCAGAACAGGTCACAATAGATTTGCTGACAGATTCCGGCACAGGTGCCATGAGCGACAGGCAATGGTCAGCGCTTATGCTTGGTGATGAAAGCTATGCCGGTGCGTCATCATATTATAAACTAAAACAAGCAGTTACCGAAATTACAGGATTCGCATGGATACTTCCGGCACACCAGGGCAGAGCAGCAGAAAACATCCTGTTTTCGGTTCTTGTGAAGGAAGGTGATATCGTACCCGGCAACTCACACTTTGATACAACAAAAGGGCATATCGAATTCAGAAAGGCAATTCCGGTTGACTGTACTGTTGATGCCGCTTCCGATATTACTGGCTGGCATCCTTTCAAGGGGAATGTTGATCTGGAAAAACTTGAGGCGGTCCTGAGGAACAATCCATGCGAAAAAATTTCCTGCATAATCGTTACAATAACCAACAATACTGCCGGAGGGCAACCTGTAAGTATGGAAAACCTCAGAGGTGTCCGGAAACTTGCTGATAAATACGGTATTAAATTCTTTCTGGATTCTGCAAGGTTTGCTGAAAATGCATGGTTCATAAAAACCAGGGAGGAGGGTTATTCCGGCAAATCGATAATGGAGATAGTACGTGAAATGTTCTCATATGCCGACGGCATGACGATGAGCGCAAAAAAAGATGGGATCGTCAATATGGGAGGCTTCACTGCATACAGGGAGGAGGATCTTTTCCGTAAGGCTGTTCCATTCAACATTATTTATGAAGGATACATAACCTATGGAGGAATGTCCGGACGTGATATGAATGCACTGGCGCAGGGACTTTATGAAGCCACCGATCCGGATTACCTGAGGTCAAGGGTAAGTCAGGTATCTTACCTCGGAACAAAACTGAAAGAGTACGGGATACCGGTGCTTGAACCTTTCGGTGGTCATGCAATTTTCATTGATGCAATAAATTTCCTGCCCTTCGTACCCAGGGAAGAATTCCCGGCCCAGGTGCTCGTTTCCGAAATTTACATTGAAGGAGGGGTAAGAGCAACTGAAATTGGAACACTGATGGCTGACAGGGATCCGGTAACACGCGAAAACAGATTTCCTGTAAATGAATTTGTCAGGCTTGCAATCCCACGGAGAGTTTATACAGACAACCATATTGATTATGTTGCTGCAACTGTTGCGAATGTATATAAAAGAAAAGATCTGATAAACAAAGGATTCCGGATAAAGAAAGAGGCACCCATCCTGCGCCACTTCACGATAGAACTTGAAAGAGTTTAAGAACAGCTTTTATTTGACCGGATAAATCATTTTCTTTGCACCCTACAAATTCAGGATGCAGGATCTCACAACAGGCAGGGAGGGTAAGCTTATATTCCAGTTTGCGGCACCGATGCTTATCGGAAATATCTTTCAGCAGTTATTCACTGTTGTTGACAGCATTGTAGTAGGTAACTTTATCGGGAAAGAGGCTCTCGCCGCTGTGGGAGCTTCTTTTCCTGTTATTTTCATGATGGTCTCCCTTATCGTGGGTTTGGTAATTGGTACAACCGTTGTGATCTCACAATATTACGGAGCAAAGGATTATGAAAGGGTAAAGAGAGCCATTGATACCATGTATATTTACATTGCCGGTGCTTCAATAATTATCACTGTCGCAGGATTGCTTCTGGCAGAACCTCTGCTGCGCCTTCTGGGGCTTCCCGAGGAGTTAATGCCTCAGGCAACTACATTCCTTCGCATATATTTTTCAGGTACAATTGTCTTTTTCGGATATAACGGTACCAGTGCCGCCTTAAGAGGCCTCGGTGATTCAAAAACCCCTTTATACTTTCTTATTATTGCCACATTAGCCAACATTATCCTCGTTCTCCTCTTTGTCGGGTTATTTAAATGGGGTGTTGCCGGAGCTGCCTACGCGACACTGGTGGCAAACGGCATAGCATTCGGCCTTGCTGCTTTCTGGTTAAACAGAACACATAAACTTATCAGGATCGGGATAAGGGGGCTCCGGTTCGACAGGGAGATTTTCCTGCACAGCATCAAGATCGGGTTGCCTACCGGAATACAACAGACCTTTGTTGCGCTGGGAAACCTTGCTCTGTTCAGTATTGTTAACAAATTCGGTACCAATGTGATAGCTGGATTTTCAGTTGCAAGCAGACTTGATTCGCTGGCAGTGGTACCTGCAATGTCATTCTCCCAGGCACTTTCCACTTTTGTCGGTCAGAATATAGGAGCAAGAAAAACGGAAAGGATAAGGAGCGGACTTCTGTCAACACTCAAGATGGCTGGTAGTGTTACAATCACAACCAGTATTTTTATTGTTTTATTCGGGCACTTATTAATGAGCCTGTTTACCAGCGACAGTGATGTTATCAGGATCGGTGACCAGTATCTCACAATCGTCAGCATATTCTACTTCCTCTTCACCCTGATGTTCATGTATAATGGAATTATGAGGGGTGCGGGAGACACACTGATACCTATGTTCTTTTCACTTATCTCGCTCTGGATAATCAGAATTCCTCTGGCCTATTTTTTATCGGGCAAAATCGGGGCTACAGGCATTTGGTGGTCGATCCCTGCAGGATGGTTCATAGGTCTTGCTCTTTCATTTATCTATTATAAAACAGGCCGATGGAAAACACGGTCAGTTGTTAAATACAACGAAAATCCGTAACTTTAATTTTTGTACTTACCCGCCGGAATATGATTAAATCAATGACAGGCTATGGGAAATCTGTAGCCGAAACTCCTCAAAAAAAGATCACTGTCGAAATAAAATCACTCAACTCAAAACAGTTCGATCTTAATTCAAGACTTCCCTGGCTTTATAAGGAAAAAGAAGCAGAAATCAGGAATATCATCAGCCGGAAGCTTGACAGGGGCAAAATTGATCTGAATATCTCTTTCGATTTGATGGAATGTGAAATAATTCCGGTAATCAATAAAACTGTTGTTAAGAACTATTATGACCAGATAAAAGAAATTTCTGCAGAGCTGGGAACAGGATCTGAGGAAGAACTTCTGTCAACGATACTCAGGCTTCCGGATGCACTCAAAACTGAAAAACCTGAATTGCCGGAGGAAGAATGGCTACTCGTCAGAGAAAAAATTGATGAATCCCTGGAGTACCTCGACGCATACAGGATTGAAGAAGGCAGTGCGCTTGAGTCTGATCTTAAGGGATGCATCGGCAGAATAACCGGATTCCTGGATGAAATAAAAAACTATGAGTCCGATAGAATAACCAGAATCAGGGAAAAGCTCATAAGCTCACTCAACGAGAGCGTGGGAAAAAATAACGTGGATATGAACAGATTCGAACAGGAGCTGATATTCTATCTCGAAAAGATGGACATAAATGAAGAAAAGGTAAGACTGGGAAAACACTGCGAATACTTTATGGAAATGGTCGGATCGCAGCCTCCAAATGGCAAAATCCTGAATTTCATTTCCCAGGAGATCGGACGTGAGATAAATACAATCGGTTCCAAGGCCAATGATGCCTCAATCCAGAAACTGGTCGTGATGATGAAGGATGATCTGGAAAAAATCAAGGAACAAACCCTGAACATATTATGAAGGATAAACTCATTATCATTGCAGCTCCTTCCGGTGCGGGTAAATCCACAATTGTAAAGCATCTCCTCGACAGCGGGATCAATCTTGAGTTTTCTATCTCGGCAACAACAAGGCAGCCCAGGGGTAATGAAAAGAACGGAAGGGAATATTATTTTCTCACCTGCGATGAGTTCAGAAAGAGGATCAAAAACGGGGACTTCATTGAATGGGAGGAGGTTTATAAGAACCATTTTTACGGCACACTGAAGCAGGAGATCGAAAGGATCAGAACTAAAGGTAACCATTTGCTTTTTGATGTTGATGTAAAAGGCGGGATAAGTCTGAAAAAAATCTTCAGGCATAATGCTATTTCGATTTTTTTAATGCCACCCTCAAAAAAAGAGCTGGAAAAAAGACTTAACCGGAGAGGAACAGACGATCCTGTAAAAATAAGGATGAGGATGGCTAAAGCACAGGAAGAGATGAAGCTTGCGGATCAGTTCGACAGTATTATTATCAACGACAATTTGGAACAAACTTTAAGTGAAGTGTATAACATAGTTGCCAGTTTTATTGGTAGTTAAAGAATAAATCCCTTCCCTGCCTTCCCTCTAGGGAGGAAGGTGCCCTCTCGGCAGGCTGGCCCCCTGGGGGAAAATAAAAGGGGGTAAAAACCATATAAATGTAAACAAATGAAAATCGGCCTTTATTTCGGATCATTTAACCCTATTCATATCGGCCATATTGCGATTGCAGGATATATGACCGAATTCACCCAGCTTGACGAAATATGGTTCGTTGTGAGTCCGCATAATCCGTTAAAAAAGAAGGAAACGCTTCTTGACAATTACCAGCGGCTACACATGGTTAATCTGGCAATTGGCGATTATGAAAGGATGAGAGTCTCCGATATCGAGTTTAAATTACCGATACCGTCTTATACAATAGATACTCTTTCCTATCTGGGTGAGAAATACCCTGATAATAATTTCTCACTCATTATGGGGGAGGATAATCTTTATACACTTCATAAATGGAAGAATGCAGAAGCACTTGTAAGAAAGTGCAGGATCTATGTTTATCCCAGGTATGGTGTAAGAAAACCTTCTTCAGAAGTTCTTGAAAGTATCCTTTTAAAAGCCGACATTCATTTTGTCAGGGCACCTTATATGGATATATCAGGTACATTCATCCGGAAAGGAATAAAGAAAGGGAAAAATATGTCGTATTACCTTTCCGCACCGGTGTGGAAGTATATTGAGGAGATGCATTACTACGAATGAGCCCCCGTCAGACCTGC
>CAZKMH010000074.1:0-11938 GCA_964553395.1 uncultured Rikenellaceae bacterium
CAACCGAGGACCGCTTTAGCGGGCCGAGCTCGGCGAAGCCAAATCGGCGCCAGCAGGGTGTAAAGGTGCAAAGGCGTTATTCGGTTCCGGAAAGAAGCTGTTCGACAAGGTTTTCCAGACGCTCAATCCTGGAGTTTTGTGATTCGATCATTTTCTGTTGTTCCTTGATGGCTTCAAGAAGGACAGGTGTCAGTTTCGTATAATCAACCATTTTGTAACCTTTGTCACTGGTTGAGACAAGCTCAGGGTATACTTTCTCCACATCCTGTGCGATGACTCCAATTTGCTTTCCTTGGGGGAACTGGAAACCAGTATTTTCATTCTGATCCCATTCGAAATAAATACCAGTGATTGACCCAAGGTTCTTAAGGGTATTTTCCAGTTCAGTAATATTCTGTTTAAACCTGAAATCTGAAGGTTCGGCGATTTCTGTAGCTTCAATTTTTCCGTTTATTCTGAAAAGATCTGTTTCAAAATTGCCGTACACCAGTGGTGTTTCATCTTCCCTGTTGGTTATATTTAGCAGGTTCGATCCTGTTTCCCTGAAACCCGCCTGATGACCAATGAAAATGTTTGAGGAGCTGTTATGTGCGGAATACCCTGCCTGGTATCCGATTATAATATTGGAAGACCCTGTGCCGTTCCCGGCAAAGAGATTGGCGCCCATTGCTTCGGCTCCTATCACCACATTCTTTTCACCTTTACTGATATTTGCGCCGGCTGCAGTCCCAATAAAAGTGTTCCAGTGTCCGTCAATAACATTGGTGCCCGCCTGACGGCCAAGAAAGACATTATATCCTCCGATTGTGTTTTTGAGTCCCGATGCTGAACCAATGAATGTATTTGAATAACCTGTCGTATTTGAAACTCCGGACTCTGATCCCACAAACGTACTGTTATTTGAAGTGTTATTTAATCCGGCAGAATATCCGATCAGCGTATTGTTATCCCCGTACAGATTTTCATAACCAGTTTTGTAACCAAGATAGCTGTTATAGTTACCATAGTGCCCGCCTGGTATTCCTTCCGGGCCCAGGTGGCTGTAACCTGACTGATGTCCAATAAAAATATTGTAACTGCCATCATTATTTGCCTGTCCCGCCTCAAATCCGATAAATGAATTGAATTCGCCCGTTTTGGTATTTAGTCCGGCCCGGTGGCCTATGAAATAATTTTTTTGTGTCAGATGCATCAGATTTACGGGAGATGATTTGCTATCTCCGAATCCTCCTACTGCAAATCCCCCTTTGGATCCTTTCCCTTCCCTGGAATTTTCCACATAAACCCTCACACTGTCAGGATGGACAAACAGATAATCATTTGTCAGAGTCTTTGAATCTCCAAAACCGCCAACTGCAAAGCCTCCCTTCGACCCTTTTATTTTTGGATCATCATAAATATATGCTCTGATACTGTCTCCGGTTACAATAAAATATTCCTGGGCCGGAGCCTTTGAATCACCGAATCCGCCAACTGCAAACCCACCTTTGGAGCCTTTTGGATCTCCATTTTCAACATAAATTCTTACTCCTTCATTATACACTGCAAAAACTGTCTGCCCGTCCTTGTTTTTTACCTCAAAGAGTGCTTCATCCATTGCTGAAGTCTCCCCTTTTACTGCCAGCTTGTTAACAGTGCCGATCCTTCCCGCTACCATGGAGTAAGGAACGGTCCACAATCTGGAAGAGCCCAGATAAATCCATGATCCCAGATAATTGACCTGGACTTTAAGATAGAGAGGCCCGTTACTCCAGTCTATTACCGAAAATGTGGCAGCCGAGCCACCTTGTTTAAGTCCGGAACCAACCACAAGATTGAAGGCTCCGGTAATATTTGTCTTTACACCGGAGTGTAGTTCTTCCCAGACAATTACAGGAGTTATTGTATCTGAAAGAATGCCCAGCCTGACCTGAATAGTTGTATTCATAATGGGTAAGCCGGAATTATTTCGGGCAACTGCCTGGTAATTAATGCCCTGGGGGACCTGGGAACATAAAATACCGGTTATCAGAGTCAAAAGAACGGAGAGGAGTGGTTTTGGATTCATGACGAATGAGTTAATGCGTTAGGGTGTTAAGGTGTTATCGACCCAAGATATAATAAAAGTCAAGGTCAGTCAAGTAGTTTTTGACGAAGTCCCGTTAATTGGTGGTCAGGTCCAATTCGGTAATAATGAATATCTTTGAAGGAAAAAGCATGAAAAAGATATGCATTGTCAGTGGCGGATCAGGGGGACTGGGTTTATCTATCGCGGCACTGCTGCTTAAATCGGGAAAAGATGTTCTGATACTCGGCCGTAACAGCGAAAAGCTGAATAAAGCGGCAAGAGCGCTCAATAGAGTTTCCCAGAAGGCTCAGGTCAGTACGAATGTCTGCAACGTCGGCAATGAGGCAGATGTCAGAAAAATTGGTAAATTCCTGGAAGAACACAATATTGTAACAGAATACCTCTTCAATAATGCCGGAAGGGGACTATTTGCACCAGCCGGGACAGCAACATCAACCATGATCGACGATGTTCTTGAGGCTAATTTAAAGGGTTTGATACTCCTGACCTCTGAAATACTCAGGATCACTCCTGAAAAGGAAGAACTCACTATTGTTAATATAATGTCTTCGTCAGCTCTGCTTGGTAGAGATCAGGAGAGCATCTATTGTGCTTCAAAATGGGGCGCCAGAGGTTACACCGAAGCTCTCCGTGTCGAACTTATGGGAAAGAAACGGAATATAATTGCTGTATATCCGGGCGGGATGAAAACCGATTTCTATAATGTTATTGGCCGGAGTCGTGATCTGACAGGATTTATGGATCCGGGCGAGGTTGCGGAGAAGATCGTGAATGCAATCCTCCGCACTGACAGATTACTTGTTACAGATATAACTATCAGCAGAAAGAAGTAGTTGGCGGCTTACGGCTTGCGGCTTGCGGTTTGCGGCGTCCGGTATCATGAGAGACGGTTCCTGTAATCCTTGTATCCGAATTCCCTTATAAGTCTGAACTTCCCTTTCCTGGTCCATATGCCTATCGAAGGGTGATGTACTCCGTTAAAGGTTGTGGTTTTAACCATTGTATAATGGATCATGTCAAGGAAAATGATCCTTTCGCCTTGCTGTAATTTTTTATTGAATGACCAGTCACCCATAAAATCTCCTGCCAGACAGGAATTTCCTCCTATCCTGTACACCGGTTGTCCGGCAACAGGTTCAGTGGCATTAAGAATCTTTGGTTTATATGGCATCTCGAGGCAATCGGGCATGTGAGCGGTAAATGACACATCAAGAATAGCTGTAGTAATACCCTGATTAACAACAATATCCTCAATAGTTGCGATCAGTTCGCCTGTCTCCCAGGCAAAAGCACTTCCCGGCTCCAGAATAACATGAAGCCCTGTTTTGTTCCTGAAATCTTTCAGGAGCTTAATAAGATGGTCAGAATTGTAATTTTTCCCTGTTATGAGATGACCGCCGCCCATATTGATCCATTTCAACCTGCTGAAAAACCTGCTGAATTTGGCTTCTACTGTTTCGAGCACCCTCTGCAGAGCATACGAATCGGACTCAAACAGGACATGAAAATGGAGACCTTCAATACCATCGGGCAAACCATCAGCAAGATCCTCAGCTCTTACGCCAAGTCGCGAGCCCGGCGAACAGGGATTATAGATCCCGTGGCTAACATCCGAAACCTCAGGATTTATTCTTAAACCGGCTGAAATTCCGGGATTGGAATTCCGTAATGTGTCTGAATATTTAAGATACTGATTAAGCGAATTGAATGTAATATGAGAAGAGTATCCCAGCAATTCGTTAAACTCTGCCTCTTTAAATACAGGGGAATAGGTATGTGCAGGAGATCCGATCTCCTCGTAACACAATCTCGCTTCATCAAGTGAACTGGCAGCAGCACCTGAAATGTATTCCCTGACAATATCAAATACACCCCACATTGCAAATCCCTTGAAGGCAATGATAATTTCTGCCCCGGATTCATGGGATACATGTTTGATCAGGGAGAGATTTTTGCGGAATCTTTCCTCGTCGATAACGTAACAAGGAGATGGTATGATATCGTAATTGATTTCCAAATTCTGTTCAGAGTTTCTATTGTTCTCAAATGCGGCGTTAAGGCGTTAAGGCGTTAGGGCTTTAAGGCTTTTGGCATTAAGGCCTTAGTGCCATAACGCCGTAATGCCTTAATACCTTTTTTTATAATTCCAGGTCAACATCATGCAGTTCCACCCACGGTAATCCGAGCAGATTAAGTTGTTCCATGAAAGGATCGGGATCAAATTCCTCAACATTGAATACCCCGGATTTTTTCCAGATACCCTTCAGGTACATCATTGCACCAATGGCGGCAGGCACTCCGGTTGTGTAACTCACTGCCTGTGCTCCCGTCTCCTTATATGCTGCTTCGTGACTGCAGTTATTATATATGTAATACGTTTTTTCCTTGCCGTTTAGTATGCCACGGATTCTGCATCCGATCGATGTCCAGCCCTTGTAGTTCACACCAAGTTCACCCGGATCGGGAAGCACGGCTTTCAGGAACCGGATGGGAACTATCTCCCTTCCGTCAAACATAACAGGCTCAATACCAGCCATACCTATGTTCTGTATCACTCTTAAATGAGTAAGATATTCCTGACCGAATGTCATCCAGAATCTTGCCCTTTTAAGTGTCGGAAAATTTTTCACAAGAGATTCAAGCTCCTCGTGATAGATCAGGTAGGATTCTTTCGGTCCGATACCAGGATAATTCAGTGGCTTATGGATCTCATGTGGCCGGGTATATATCCATTTACCATTCTCCCAGTATTTCCCTTTCTGTGTAACTTCCCTGATATTGATCTCGGGATTGAAATTTGTGGCAAATGGTTTGCCGTGATCTCCTGCGTTACAATCGACGATATCAAGAGTGTGCAGTTCATCAAAATGATGTTTTGCAGCATACGCCGTAAATACAGAAGTAACTCCGGGATCAAAGCCGCATCCCAGGATAGCGGTTATACCGGCATTACGATATTTTTCCTGATACGCCCACTGCCACCGGTATTCGAATTTTGCTTCATCGAGAGGTTCATAGTTGGCAGTATCGAGATAGGCTACTCCTGTTTCGAGACAGGCATCCATTATGTGAAGGTCCTGATAAGGCAAAGCCACATTGACCACTATGTCAGGTTTGAACGAATTGATCAGTTTCACAAGTTGTGGTACTTTGTCTGCATCGACTTCAGCAGTTTGTACACGATTTATGCCTGCTCTTTCAGCAATTGCATCGCATTTCGATTTTGTACGGCTGGCCAGCATTATTTCGGTGAAAACCTCATGCAATGAAACCATCTTATGAACCACTACGGACCCGACACCGCCTGCTCCTATAACCAGTACTTTCCCCATATCGATTCTCTTTAATAAATTTAATAATATGCGATTATGAAGACGGAAGTCGGAAGCCGGGAGTCGGAAGTTTTCTATTTGCCTTCGGACTTCGGACTTCGGACTTCGGACTTCGGACTTCGGACTTCGGACTTCGGACTTCAGACTTCGGACTTCGGTCTCCGGACTTCGGACTTCGGTCTCCGGACTTCGGGCTTCGGACTTCGGACTTCAGCCTCCGGACTTCGGTCTCCGGATCTAATCCAAATATAATATTATAAAATGATGAATCCGCAGTAATTTGTCATTTAAGACAATTGAGGGCAATTTTCATTTCACAGGATATCAGGTACAATTATATCTGATTATCTTTACGGATCCAATTCGGGCAATTCAGGTATGAAGTTCATCAATCCGCTGGTCATTCTGAGAATATTGAGTACGATCCTGTTCATGGAGACAATATCCTTCCTTTTTTGCCTGCCTGTTGCACAGATATATAATGAGCCTTTCTATCCGTTCCTCTGGTCAGCACTTATTACAATTACCATTTCCGTTGTTTTTTTTGTGATTTCAAGGAATTCCGTCAGCACTAAAATCAATATCAGGGAAGGCTTTCTTGCAGTTTCACTTTCATGGTTGTTTTTTTCAGCATTTGGCTCTCTGCCTTTCATTTTCAGCGACACACTACCTTCATTTGTTGATGCTATTTTTGAATCCACTTCAGGTTTCACCACGACAGGATCATCAGTTATTGACGATGTGGAAAATCTGCCCTATTCGATTAATTTCTGGAGAGCTCTGACAAACTGGATCGGAGGTCTTGGTATTATACTACTGGTTATTATCATCCTTCCGACCTTAAAGATTTCAGGCTATCAGCTGCTAACTCTTGAGTCATCTCTCAGGGTGAAAATTCATCCTAAAACAAAATCCATTGGATACAGGCTGTTAATAATATATCTTGGCCTTACTGCCATTCAGATTATATTGCTGAATATCGGAGACATGGATTTTTTCGATAGTGTGTGTCATTCCTTCAGTACATTAGCAACGGGAGGTTTTTCAACAAAAAATACCAGTATTTCAGGTTACTCGCCTTATAGCCAGTATATTATTGCTTTGTTCATGATACTTGGAGGAGTCAGTTTTGTGATTTACTACTACATGGTGAAAATGAATTTCAAAAAAGTCAGGCAAAATGAAGAGTTCTGGTTCTATCTGGCTGTAATTATAGTTACCGGCGGTATCGCCACCCTGGTTATTTATGGCACTACCGGAAACTCCTTCGAACCTGCTTTCAGAATCGGTTTTTTCCAGACTATTTCGATACTCACTACCACCGGATTTACTACTACTGATTATCTTACCTGGCCACCTGCAGGGTTATTTATGATTTTTATCCTGCTATTTGCAGGTGCATGTACCGGTTCAACTACGGGAAACATTAAAATGGCCAGACATCTGATAATTCTGAAAAACATAAAAAACGTATTCAATAAACTTCTTCACCCAAACGCCTTTTCACAGATAAAGCTTAACGGGAATCCCATAGATGACAGAACAAATCTCTCAATAATTTCATTTGTGATTCTTTACATCTTTACATTCATAGCAGGAACTGTAATTATTGTCTTCACCGGCATCGATCCGATCACAGCAGCCAGTACTGTGGCAACATCATTGGGAAATACTGGTCCGGGTCTGGGGACAGTCGGCCCGATGTTCACGTATTCCCATATGACGGATTTCTGCAAAATAACTTTCTCCCTGCTGATGATAATAGGCAGACTTGAGGTTAATACTGTGTTCGTTATTTTTGGAAGATCGTTCTGGAAGATATGAGCACAGCGTAACGGCGCAACGGCGCAACGGCGCAACGGCGCAACGATCTGCCTAAACCTGACCTGTTTTCAATTTTATTCTGACCTCCTCCAGGATTTCAGGGGTACCGGTGTTAAACCAGTATCCATCATCAACCAGTAAAGTGGAGATCCGGTGTGAAGCGGTTAGCCGCAGGTAGAGGGTAGTCATCGAATAAACTCCATCAGACATATAAATAAATATCTCAGGTTCAATAATATGAACTGAGGAAAATGCAATCTCAGAAAGCACTTCATCAGTTCCGCCGGTAATAATTCTTTCCCCTGTGGCTTTGTTGTACCAGCCCCGCAGCAGGCCTTCCGAATTCACCAGCAAATACCTTAATCCTTCCCGGTTCCTCACTGCCAGCGTAGCCAGATTTCTGTTCTGATTATGATAATCTAACAAAATCGAAATATCAAGATCTGTTATAATATCGGCATTGTATAAAAGAAAAGGATCATTACCAAAGAATTTTCTGGCCTTGTATAATCCTCCACCGGTATCAAGAAGCATTTCCCTTTCGTCTGAGATGGTTAATCTGAATCCGAGTCTGTTGAGATTCCTGATTTCCTCCTCAACCATATCGGCAAAATGGTGCACGTTTATTATTATATCATCAAACCCGTGTGCAACGCATTTCTCAACAGCCAGCCGGAGCATGCTTTTCCCATTGATATCAACCAGAACTTTTGGCATGGCTTCAGTAATTTTCCCAAGCCTTGTACCCTTTCCTGCAGCCAGGATCATTGCTTTCATCGTACAGTTATTGCTGATGTTTTGCCTCGAGGGTTGAGAAAAGTTTTGTTCCTGAGATTACGTTAATTGTCTGATACAATTCAGGAAGCGCAACGTGTTTTTCAGCGGTTTCCACAACATCCCTGAGCAGAAAAACCGCCGGCACTATCGTTTCGGTGAATGTCGGCTTCTGTTCATACAGTCCCCTGAAACCGAATGCCCCGAGTGCCTGCATCAGCCTTATCATGCTGAAACCCGCATAATAACCCCTGAATTTCTCTTTATCCTCTTGCGAAACCGAACAAAATCTGTCAATGTAGTACTCCCTCAACTCTTCCCTGTTCCGGGGATTCATCGGGATCTTGGCATCGTATAATAATGACGCGACATCATACTGGGGGGCTCCTTTTCTGCCACCCTGGTAATCGATAAACCATGGTTCCTCTCCTATCACCATAACATTTGCCGTCTGGAAATCCCTGTACAGGAAATAATCCTGTCCGGTCTCAAGCAGATAATCTGCCAGTGTGTTGAAGTCATGTTCGAGATGTCGTTCGTTGAAAGGTACAGCCAGGAGTTTCAGAAGCATATACTTAAAATAGTTCATGTCCCACATCATCGACTGGCGGTCGAAACTGCGGTGCGGATAGCAGAGATCAAGATTTAATCCCACAATACCCCTGGTCTGAAAAAGGATCAGATCATCAAGTATTTTTTTGTAGAGTTTTCTTGTTTCAGGACTGAAATCGGTGATGTCCGGCCTGCTATGGAGCCATGTATAGAGATTAATGTCGCCAAGATCCTTCTGAAAATAAATGAATTTTTCAGGAAGATACCCATAGATCTCTGGCACAGGAAGGTTATTTTTCCTGAAATGATCAGTAAATCCTACAAATGCATCATTTTCTTCAAGGTTGTTGTTATAAGTCCCGATAATGGTCTTATGCCCGTCTGTGATCCTGAAGTACCTCCTGTCGGAACCTGATCGGGGGAGCGGTGTTATCTTTATGCCAGAACCACCGAACAGTTCTTTGTAACCTTCTGATATTATGCTTATTTCATCCATCAACTATCTATAATCTTATAAATATTTTCTTTCTATAAAGTATCAATACAATTAACCAGATAAATAACACCTGCATAATCGCAAACATCAGGCTGCCATTCAGATTGCCGGCAACAGGTACACATAGTTTCTCGTAGATCCAGTTATAGAGTGTGATATTCGTTTCACCGGCTGAGATCTTTATGTAAAGCATAAGTCTGGTCCAGATCCCTGCCAGAAAATACGCAAAAAGGGCATTGGTCCCGAAAACCAGGAAAAATGTGCCCCATTTCCGGAGTTTCCATACATCAGAAATCAGGTAGATAAGTGCCAGTACTCCCATAGCAAGTCCTGCCGTATATAAAACGTAAGAGCTTGTCCATAATGGTTTGTTAAGCGGAAAAAAGATGCTCCACAGAAGCCCCAGCCCGGCTGATGCGGCTCCCAGCAAAACAAGCTTCAGCGCTGTTTTACCTTCAGCCTTCCCTATCCCGACAATTTCACCGGCATAGAAGCCAATCAACACTGTGCATACCGCCGGAACGGTACTTAATAATCCTTCCGGATCGAAGGGAATTCCAAATCCCTTGTAGAGATGGTTTTCGCCAAGTATTGCAGCATCAAACCTTGCATTAATGTTACCTTCCAGACTGTAGGGATCAGCTCCGCCTGCAAATCCGAGCAAAGCCCAGTAGGCAAGTAAAAGAACAGCAATAACAATCCACAGGTAATCACGGTTAACTGAAAGGCATATGACAGCTCCTATTCCATATGCGATAGCAATACGCTGAAGCACACTCATGATGCGCAATGTTGAGTAATCCCTTGCGAAGTACGGGAATATTGCCAGAAAAAGACCAAGTGCAAATATTGTCAGCGTTCTTCTGAATATCCTGAATAATGAACCACTATTTATTTCATGGCCGTATTTCTTCATAGAGTACCAGATGGAGACTCCGACAATGAAGAGAAAAAACGGGAAAACAAGGTCAGTGGGGGTGCATCCGTGCCAGGATGCATGACGCAGTGGAGGATATACATATTTCCAGCTCCCTGGCGTATTGACAATGATCATGAATGCAATTGTCAGTCCCCTGAATATGTCGAGGGAAACAAGCCTTCCCGCACCTTTTGCCATAAAAGATTTTAATGAATTGCGTAAAAATAGCAATTTAAAGCAATTTCTCTTTACCGGTGATGCCGATCCCGGGTTTATCAATCAGCGTGATCCTGCCATCCACAACGGTTACTCCGTCATATATATCATTACTGATCAGCAGGTTACCATCCAGATCAGCCCAATCGACAAGTGGTGACAGCTGTGCTGCTGCCGAGATGGCGCATGATGTTTCAGTCATGCATCCTATCATCACCTTCATGCCCATTGCTTTTGCCATAAGTGCCATTTTATATGCGGCATTCATCCCACCGCATTTCATAAGTTTAATATTGATCCCATTATAGATCCCTTTTATATTGAACAGGTCGCTGATAGTCTGGAGGGCTTCATCGGCTATTACAGGCAGGGGTGAGTTTTGAGTTAGCCATCCGATTTCATCAGTCATTGTTTTCGGCATCGGCTGTTCAAGAAATATGACACCCTTTTCTTTCAGCCAGTGTGCCATTTCAAGAGCATAACTCTTATCTTTCCATCCCTGGTTAACATCAACACAGATCGGTTTATCCGAAACAGTTCTGATAGTTTCAACCATTTCCCTGTCATTTCCAAGTCCGAGTTTCACCTTAAGTACCTTGTAGGGTTCTGCCTCGGCAACTTTTTGTTTTACCACATCAGGTTTATCAATACCGATGGTAAAACTTGTATATGGTGTTTTTGAAGGATCAAGTCCCCAGATCCGAAACCAGGGTTGACCCGCAAGTTTTCCGACCAGGTCGTGAAGTGCTATATCAACTGATGCCTTGGCAGCATAGTTGCCGGGAGCAATACTGTCGATATAGGCCAGTATATCTTCTATCAGAAAAGGATCAGTGAATTGTTCCATTCTAACCTGAGAAAGGAATTTCAAAACAGTTTCATGGCTCCCCCCAAGGTAGGGAGGCATTGAGGCTTCGCCATACCCCCTGACTCCATCATATTCAAGTTCGGTAAGAACAACAGGGGTTGTGGTCCTTGATCCGGAAGCAAGAGTAAAAACATGTTTCAGCTTCAGCTCATAAGGCACATACTTCAGTTTCAGGTAAGAACCTGCACTACTATTTCGTTCTCGTTTTGTCATTGATTCATTTCTGCAAGCAATGGTACTGCCTGCAATCGCAGCTCCTGCAAGCAATCCGCTGTATTTGATAAACTCCCTTTTCTTCATCAGAAAAACTTTATTTAAAACATATTCTTTCATTCACTTATTCTGTTGTTATCCCTTTACCCCCTTTCCCGTTTCCCTTTTTACCATTTTACCCCCTTTCCCGTTTCCCTTTTTACCATTTTACCCCCTTTCCCGTTTCCCCCAAGGGGGAAAGGCCTGGTTTGACTCTCTCCCCAGGGGGAGGGCTGGGGAGAGGGTTTAAGAATTAATTATACCAACTATGCCCTGCAACAAGCTCAATTCCTTTACCGGATTGCGTGCCGATAATTCTTCTTGCTCCCAGAAGTGATTCCCTGAGAGAGCTGCTGTAATTTACCCGGGTTGAATCGAGGCTGTTCACTTTTATCATTCCTGAATCGTGAATAATCTCAGTATCACCTATATACATACCAGTATGGGTTATTATTTTCTTACCCTCGTTATTCACATGACCAAAAAAGAGAAGATCTCCCTGCTGTAACAAATTAATTGATGACGAAATATCTATTTCTGTACCATAGAGGAATTGCTGCGATGCGTCCCGGGCAAGTACAACTCCACCCATGAAATAAACTGTCTTGACAAAGCCGCTGCAATCTGCCATTTTTGA
>CAZKMH010000075.1:0-11937 GCA_964553395.1 uncultured Rikenellaceae bacterium
GATTATAAGATTGCCCCAACAAGAAAGGGACAGTTCCAGACATGGGACAAACTTATGGACGCCGAAGAATTCAAGCCGGAAACAGCTGATAACGGAAAACTGACAGATGGCAGCTATGCCGAACCTACTGCGAATCTGGTCCGTAATTTCCTTGACTGTATAAAATCGCGGAAAACAACAATGTGTACACCGGAGGATGGCCATCTTTCAACAAATATGGCACACCTTGCAACTATATCAATGCAGGTAAAACAGAGACTTGAGTGGGATGCTGAAAAAGAAGTATTTACTAATTCTGATGAGGCAAATAAACTCCTCCATTATGAGTACCGCAAACCATGGAAATTATAATGCTTCCGACTTCGGACTTCCGACTTCCGACTTTATTCACAATTTTAAAAATTGAATTATGATAAAATTTCTATTAAACCTGGCTGTATTCCTTATTATGATACCTGTCATAAACGGTCAGAAAACCCCGACGGGAAATCCTGCTGATTTCAAAGTAAAAACATGTCTTCATTCTATCGGTTATGCCGGATTATGGAGAGGACAGGCAATTCTATCAGTTGATGATTTTCTTTTAAAAGCTAAAGAGCTTGGATATGAGGGTGTTATGATTATGGCTAAAAGACCTCATCTTTCACCTCTCGACTATAACAAGGAAGCCAGAGCAAAGCTCAAAAAGAGAATTGAAGACCTGGGACTGACGCTTGTCGGACTGGCAGGGTATTCAGATTTTACTGCCGGTATGGACAAACCCGGTATTCCCCATACAGAAATGCAGGCAGCGTATATCGGTCAGGTTGCAGAACTCGCTGCGGATCTTGGCACAAAAATGGTCCGGATTTTTACAGGTTATGAACGTCCCGGTATTCCTTACGATAAACAGTATGCAACTGTTGTAGAAGGCATTACACTTGCTGCGAAGGAAGCTCAAAAATATGGTGTGACACTGGTTATTCAAAACCACCACGACATAGCTCTTCATCATGATGCTATGTACTGGATGCTGAAAGAGATCAACCTTCCCAATGTTATGGCCGGCTGGGACGCATGGTCACCAACACTGGAAGGACTTTCAAAGGAGGAAATCAGGCAATCCATTCTTACTTTGAAACCTTTCATTGTAAACACCATTGCGGCAGACTATGCTACATTACCGCGATACCATTATGATAACACACTTACCAACTATGTTCCTGATAAACCTGTAATGCGCGCTACTGCAATGGGAGAAGGAATAATTGATTATCAGTCTTTTATTGGCACATTAAAGGAAATCGGATATCAGGGTTATCTTGTTTATGAAATGTGCGAGGTACTTGAAGGTGGTGGTTCAATTGCTAATCTTGATGTGACCGCGAAGAAATTCCTGGATTATGTCAAAAGATTCAGGTAAAGAAGCGGGTATCTTCAGACTTTTAAAATTACCCGGATTATATGATCATTATTGTTAGTTTTGCACATTGAAAGTTCTTTTAAAAAATTAAGAAACCTGAGGAAGCGGAATATATGAAAAAGTACCTGAATTATCTGTTGACGGGTCTGAGGATCCTTGTGGGATGGCATTTCCTTTATGAAGGGATAATAAAATTGATGACACCCGGGTGGAGTTCTAAAATGTACCTGATGGGATCGAACTGGATATTTTCTGACATATTCCACAGGATGGCTGAATCTCCCGGAGTTGTTAACATAGTTGATTTCTTAAACGTATGGGGACTGATTCTGATAGGCATTTCACTGTTTATCGGATTCCTGGTGAGATGGTCCTCAATTGCGGGAGCCGTTTTGCTGCTGTTTTATTTTGTGGCTTACCCTCCCATTCCCGGCCATACCTTTGGAACTTCAGTTGAAGGCAGCTATATGTGGGTGAACAGGAACCTGATCGAGTTGCTTATGCTGCTGGTTTTTGCTGCTTTCCCTAGCGATGTATTTTTCGGATTGGATCGGCTCATAAAACGCTGGAAGGAAGAAAAACCCCATGCTCCGATACCAGCAGTGAAAAGAGAAGGAGCCATGATGCAGCGGCGGGAAGTTTTGCGTGATCTGATCTCCCTTCCGTTGCTTGGTGCTTTTGCTTACGCAGTTTACAAAAAGAAGAAATGGGACAGCTATGAACGAAAATTCCTGACCGGAAAGGTGGATGCAACATCAGGTGCAACGCTTAAAACTTTTACCTTTTCTTCACTCGGTGACCTTAAAGGAGAGATCCCTAAAGGAAAAATAAAAGATCTGGAATTAAGCCGCCTGATTATGGGAGGAAACCTTATCGGCGGGTGGTCGCATGCACGGGATCTGATCTATACCGATAAGCTGGTGAAGGCATATCACACCGACGAACGCGTTATGATGACCATGCAGCTTGCAGAAAAATGCGGTATTAACACTATCCTGACCCACCCGATGCTTGGCAGAATAATCAACAAATACTGGCGCGAAACCGGTGGCACGATGAAATTCATTTCAGATGGCGGAGTATCGGAAGAATCAATCATACAATCGGTTGAGGGTGGCGCCAGCTCTATCTATGTCCAGGGAGGTTCGGCAGACAGATTAACTTACAATAACAAATTTGATGAGATTGTAAAATACCTCGAAATGATCCGAAGTTATGGTAAACCAGCAGGGATTGGAGCCCACCGGATTGAGACCATAATGAGCTGTGTCGAAAGGGGGATCAAACCGGATTACTGGGTGAAAACCCTCCATCATCATAATTACTGGTCGGCAAAGGTTGACCTTGAACGACAAACTACTGTGGATAAAGAATTCAAGGATAATGTTTTCGACTTTACGCCCGGGGAAACCATTGAGTATATGAACAGCCTTGAGGAGCCCTGGATCGGATTCAAGGTATTGGCAGCGGGAGCCATTCATCCCAAAGATGGTATTCAATATGCTTTCAATAACGGAGCCGATTTTGTCTGCCTCGGAATGTACGATTTCCAGGTAGTGGAGGATTGTAATATTGTCCTTGATTCACTGGCAAATGTAACACGTATCAGGCCCTGGAGAGGCTGAACAAAATATAAGGATTTGTCATGTTATTTAAGAGGAAGTTCCTGCTCACCCTGCTGGTTGCTGTGCTTTTGTTAACACCGTTCTGCAGCGATCTGAAATACCATAAAAAATACGATATTGTTATCTACGGAGGAACTTCCGGAGGGGTGGCTGCTGCCATCCAGACTTCCAGGATGGGAAAATCGGTACTGCTGATTGAACCTTCGCGCCGGCTGGGAGGACTGACAACAGGAGGTCTGGGCGCCACGGATATCGGTAACAAACAGGCTGTCGGGGGTATCTCGAGGGAGTTTTACAGGAACATTAAAGAGTATTATTCGGATCCCGCTCACTGGAGGTGGCAGAAGCCTGAAGAGTATCAGGAAGGCCGGAACATAGAGAACCAGGATGCGATGTGGACCTTTGAGCCTTCAGCAGCAATGGAGGTTTACAAAAAAATGATGTCACCGGAAAAGATCGATCTGGCATTCGGGGAGAGACTTAACCGCCGTGAGGGAGTCAAAAAAGATGGTGCCAGAATAACGGAAATTGTGATGGAAAGCGGTACATCCTATAGGGGCAGGATGTTCATCGATGCTTCTTATGAAGGCGATTTAATGGCAACTGCCGGAGTGACCTACACTACAGGTCGGGAGTCCAATGCTGAATTTGGAGAAACGCTTAACGGCGTTCAGGCTAACATAAAAAGTTTAACAATCCGTGGCACGATATCACGTAATGGCCTGCACCATAATTTTATTGAAGGCGTTGATCCTTACATTATAAAAGGCGATCCATCAAGCGGATTATTACCCTTTATTGAAAAAGAATCACCGGGACCTGACGGTCAGGGAGATAATCGCATCCAGGCTTATTGTTTCAGAATGACGCTGACCGATCATCCTGAAAACAGAATACCCTTTACGAAACCTGAAGGTTATAATGAACTGGAATATGAGCTGTTGTTCAGGAATTATGAAGCAGCCAAAGGACCGATAGATAAAATGTACAGTTATGGCGATCCTCTGGTGCCCTGGATTAACACCAAAATGCCTAACAGGAAGACAGATACAAATAACCAGAAGGGTTTTTCAACTGATTTTATCGGACAAAATTATGGCTATCCTGAAGCATCATATGAGGAACGGGATAAAATAGCTGATCAACATTTGAAGTATCAGCAGGGATTAATGTGGACTCTGGCCTATCATCCCCGGATCCCGCAACAAGTAAGAGAGGTAGTCTCCCAATGGGGTTTGTGCAGGGACGAATTTACTGAGAATAACGGATGGACAGACCAGCTCTACATACGTGAAGCAAGACGTCTTAAAAGCAGTTATGTGATGACCCAAAGAAACTGTGAGGGCCTTGAAATCGCAGAGGATGCCGTCGGCCTCGGTGCATATGGAATGGACTCACATAATATACAACGTTATGTCGACAGCAGTGGATTTGTTCAGAATGAGGGAAATGTCGAGGCACCTGTATCAGGGCCTTATCCGATAAGCTACCGATCAATTGTCCCGGATAAAGAAGAGTGTACAAATCTCCTTGTTCCCGTCTGCCTTAGTGCCACTCATATAGCATATGGATCTATCAGGATGGAACCGGTCTTTATGATTTTATGTCAGTCGGCAGCTACTGCAGCCTGCATAGCAATTGACAAAAAGCTGGACATACAGAAAATTGATTATAAGATACTTAAAACCATACTTCTTGAAGACGGGCAGGTGTTGTCACCATAGCAGTTCAAAGCACGCCCAAAAATACTCCACTATGAAAAACAACCGCAGAAACTTTATCAAAATTGCAGGAAGTGCAAGTATTGGTCTGGCCGGAAACAGATTCTTTACCAATCCTGACATATTAACCAATGAGATAAGCCCCCGGGTGAATGTCATTGATACATCAATGCAGGTGTATCCGGATGAAAAAGGCCTTAATCTCATCGGTCCTTACGGATCATGGGCTGCCGGGCTTACAGATAAGGATCTCCCTTCGTTATCATTCAGACGGAAAGAGTGGAAGAAAATTGAAACCTGGAGGAAAGCATCTAAAAAGCGGCTTGCCGACAGGCTTGCCATTCCCGATCTGGGAGGGATTCCGGCGGTTACTGTGGTAAAGGAATATACTTACGATGGATTGCATATTGAGGAGCTAAAATGGCAGCTGCCTTATGGACGGCCCACAGAGGCTATTTTATTGAAACCTGTTGATTCCGAAGGCAGACTCCCTGGTATAATGGCATTTCACGATCACGGAGGAAACAAGTACTTTGGTACCCGAAAGATCACAAAAACCTCTGATAATCAGCACTCTCTGATGGCTAGCCATCAGGAGCACTACTACGAAAGGAAAGCCTGGGCAAATGAGATTGCCAGGAGAGGATATGTTGTCCTGGTTGCTGATGCGTTCCCCTTTGCCAGCAGGCGGGTGATGATGCAGGATATTCCTGTTTCACAGCGACAGGGGCTTAATGATAACAATCCCGAGGATCCTGAGAATATAGAAGCCTATAACCGCTGGGCAGCTCAGCACGAACACATCATGGCCAAGTCTCTCTTCAGTGCGGGAACAACATGGCCGGGTGTCTTCCTCGCCGAAGATATGAAAGCACTCGACATTTTGTGCTCAAGAAATGATGTGGATAACGACCGTATAGGATGTGCCGGATTATCAGGAGGCGGCATGAGGACCGTATTTGCCGGTGGCTTTGACAGCAGAATAAAATGTGCTGTATGTGTGGGATTTATGACCACATGGAGAGATTTCCTCCTTAACAAATCTTTTACACACACATGGATGACCTATGTGCCTGTTTTACCAAAGGAGCTTGATTTTCCGGAGATCTTCGGACTAAGGACACCCCTGCCCTCTCTTGTTCTGAATGACAGCGAAGATCAGTTATATACGCCGGATGAAATGAAAAGGGCTGAAAGTATTCTCAGGCAGGTTTACGAAAAAGCAGGTGCCGGTGAAAATTACAGATGCTCCTATTATCCGGGTCCACATAAATTTGATGCTGCTATGCAGAAAGAAGCATTTGAATGGTTTGATAAATGGCTTAAAATTTAAATTATCAGAATCAAAATGATAAATCCAAAACTCATTAAATTGGACAGACTGACATTAACAGTCATCCTGTTCATAACCTGCTCTTCGGTATTAGCTCAAAGTCCATATTTTAATGTCAGGGATTATGGAGCAAAAAATGATGGTATGACCATTAATACAAAATCTATCCAGAAAGCCATTGACGACTGTGCCGGTAAGGGTGGCGGCACTGTATATTTCCCGGCAGGAAAATATATTTCAGGGACAATTTTCATGAAAAGTTTTGTCGCATTGTATCTGGAGTCCGGAACCATCCTGGAAGGAAGTAAGATTTTAACCGATTATCCGGTCACTAAATCCAAAATCAGATCCTATACAGATAATTATACTAATAAAAGTCTTATTTATGGGGAAGATCTGGATCATATTTCAATTACCGGGCATGGAACTATCGATGGAAATGGGGCATCTTTTAAGGTATCTGATGAACAAAGGAAGGCAAATATCTTTGATTCCTATAAAATGCGGCCGTATATGATCCGGCTTATCAATTGTGAAAATGTTACGGTTAAAGACATTACCATAATCAACTCTCCAATGTGGGTTCAGCATTATATGGCATGCAGGAACGTCAATATTGACGGGATCACTGTAAACAGCCGGGTCAACCAGAACAATGACGGTATTGATATTGATGCCTGTGAAAATGTCCGGATCTCAAATTGCAATATTACAAGCGGTGACGATGCAATTGTAATTAAAAGCACGCTGGACAAGCCCTGCAGTAACATCACAATAACAAATTGCGTGCTGAGTTCCAATTGTAATGCATTTAAGCTTGGAACTGAATCCAATGGTGATTTCCATAACATAAGTTTCAGCAACTGCATCATTTATGATACAAGACTGGCGGGCATCGCACTCGAAATGGTGGATGGAGGATCCCTTAACAATGTGTCAGTGGCTGATGTCAATATGGATAAAGCAGGATGTGCTATTTTTATCAGATTAGGCAATCGTGCCCGTCCATTCCTGGAAAATAATCCAAAGATCTATACAAACAGAGCTGCAGAAATAAGTAATCTGCCAAAACCAGGTATGGGAAGCATGTTCAATGTAATGATAAATAATATCCAGGCAACAAACATCGGTATTACAGGTTGTTCCATTACCGGAATACCCTCCTACCCTGCCAGGGATGTCACTTTAAGTAATATCCGTATCAGTTTCACAGGAGGAGGCACTGAAGACCTGGTGAACAGGAAAATCGAAGAATTTCCTGATAAATATCCGGAATATGGAATGTTTGGAACCCTTCCGGCCTATGGCTTCTTTTGCCGGCATGTAACCGGACTTACTCTTGATAATATTGACCTGTCTTACAAAGAACCCGATTACCGTCCTGCTATGTTTCTGGATGATGTTAAAGATTCCAGGATCTCCGATTTAAGTGCTTCCTGCGAGGAGAAAACCGGATCCGTAATTGTTATAGAAAGATCGAAGAATATAATCATCAGAGATAGTTATACCCCGAAAAAATCAGGAATTTTTGCATCAGTCAGAGATGGGAGTGCCGGCATTCAGCTCATTAACAGTAAAATAACTACTGGTCATAATGTGGATTGCACACCACAAATTACCGATGACAGGGAAATCAGAATTAATAAACCGGGTGATGTTATCAATATACGGCTTGAAATATTCCGGGCTATATGGAATGACAGTAAGATCCCGGACAGGTCAGATGTAATTGTAACCCCTAATATACAGAGCCCTCTGCATCCGAACAAAATTGTCAGCCGTGTAGACAGGATAGAGATCCCGGTTGAAGGCCTAAATTCAGTTAAAGACCTTGCATACCTTTTTGTACCGGTACACCGTAATAAAAGACTCATTGTTTTCAATCCGGGTCATAGCTACACACTGATTGATGACGATCGCCATGATAGCAGGGTCGAAGCCACAATCACCGGCCTGCTGGAAGCCGGTTATGATGTCCTCGCTGTTTTCATGCCTCATGTTAGTGAATCTGCCGGACCTGACTTCAGATTTGACCACTGTCAGGTGATCAACACTGATCTTGGCATTCCTGATCCGCTTCCCACCTATGGTTTAAGATTATTCCTCGATCCGACAATTGTCAGTCTGAACTACGTTTTAAAGACGAACAAATATAAAAGAGTTGACATGGTCGGACTTTCCGGTGGCGGCTGGACAACAAATCTTATTTCTGCTCTTGATGACCGCATTAGATACAGCTTTAATGTGGCTGGTTCAGTTCCTTTATACTATAGGACCGGCGGGTCAATAGGGGACATTGAACAATTTCTTCCACAGCTGTACCGGGATATTGCCGGCTACCCCGACCTGTATGTCCTTGGAGCATCCGGAAAGGGTCGCAAACAGTTGCAGATCCTTAACCGCCAGGATGATTGTTGTTTCGGCCAGAAACAACATGATCCTGCGCGGGATTATACATCAGATATGCGTCTTTTTGAGCAAACTGTTAAAGCGAGGCTTGATTCCATGGGAGAACCCGGCCATTATTACCTGATAATCGACGAAACTGCTCCAAACCACCAGATTTCCGAATATGCGCTTAAAAATGTGATCTTGCCCGAATTAAAAAGAAAATAAATTATAAAGAGCAGGGCAACGATCCTCCAGCGGAAATTTCCGGTTTTATTTATCTTTTGATCACAATTATATAGCAGATATTATGGACATTACCCTGGTTTATCTGCTCTTCGTTCTTCGTAAAACAGGATCCTGATGTCTCTTTCCGGGGGAATACCTCTATGGAGGATAAATACATGGAAAGAGCTACCCCATTGATAACGTTAGTAAGCACCCTTTTGACTAATATTCTGTGAAATATATAAATTTACATTTAATAATCTAATCATGGAATATTCAAATCAGCAACTTATTAATGGCATCCGGCAGGGGGAAATTGCTGCATTTGAAGAACTCTATAAAAAGTACTATATATACCTTTGTCTGGTTGCCGAACATATTGTAAGGAATTCCTCTGATGCTGAGGAAATTGTATCAGATGTCTTCGTGAGGCTTTGGAATATAAGGGAGAAGATCGACATCACTACATCCATTAAGGCGTATCTGGCTAAAGCTGTTCACAATACCGCTCTGAATTACCTTGAACGAAACAGAACAAGAAACAGTTTAACTGACAGTTTAAGTAATTCAGATCAGCAATTGCTTGCCTGGGACAGTGATTATCCCCTGGGGCGGCTATATACGAAAGAGATCACAGATATGCTTGAGAATGGCATCACCTCTCTCCCTGATGGCTGCCGTGAGATTTTCATTTGCAGTCGAAATGAAGATATGAAATACAGAACTATTGCTGAAAAACTTGGGATTTCAGTAAATACGGTCAAAACCCAGATGAAGATAGCACTTGCCCGGCTGCGCGAATCTGTAAAAGATTACCTTCTCATTTTTCTTCTTCTCCTCTTAATGGAGATCTGATAACAATTTTTTTATCTTTTCACCCTCTGCCAAATTTTCCCTGTCTTATAATTTAGATAACAACATTATGCATACAAAAGAACCCAAACAGCCGGCAGACAATCTGATTTCCGGTTATCTGAAAGGTGAATTATCCCTGGATGAAACAAGAGAGCTCGTTGAGTGGATAAAACTCGATGTTGCCAATAAAAAATATTTTGATGAATGCTGTGAAATATGGATCACGGCCAGAGCCTCAATAAAGAATCCTGCTTATAATGTTCAGAAGGGATTCTGGATTTTCAGAAAAAAAATTACTCCGGCAAGTGAATCGCAGGTTGATTCAGATAAAGCAAGATTGTTCAGAATAATTGCCAGGTATGCTGCAGTATTCATAATTGCTTCTTTTTTAAGCGGACTAATATTTTATTATCTCGGTAAAACCAGGATTCCAATTACCGGACAAGGCTTCAGTGAACTGGTTGTTCCTCTCGGATCCCGCGCCCGGGTTTCTCTGACTGATGGCACCGTCGTGATGCTCAATGCAGGCAGCACCTTAAAATATGATTATCAATTCGGAGTTTATGAAAGGGTTGTCCAGCTTGAAGGTGAAGGATACTTCAAAGTTGCAAAAGATGCCGACATACCTTTTATCGTCAGAACTCCGTATCTGAACGTCACAGTTCTGGGCACAGAATTCAATGTTAAAGCATATCCGGTCGACAAGACAATTGAAACAACCCTGGTAAATGGTTCTTTAAAAATTGAACCTGTGACTGACAGCAAGGGTGAAGTAACAATACTTACACCGAATCAAAAGCTTACATTCTATAAGGAAGGATCAAAGATAATTGATGAAACAGCAGTCCGGGATAAGAAAACCGAAGCCGTGATTCAACCGGTGAATGTGCAGAAACCTCCTGTAATTTCAAGGCTGGTCAAAGAAAATGTAAATGTGGAACCGGTTGTATCGTGGAAAGAAAACCGCTGGGTCTTTGAACAACAAAGTCTTGCCCAGATTGCAATTGACCTTGAACGTAAATTTGATGTTCAGATTAATTTCGAATCGGATCGACTGAAATCTTACCGGTTTACAGGAATCATAATCGCCGAGCCGATCGAACAGGTACTTGAGGTAATGAGTATTTCGGCGCCAATCACCTTTAAACTGAAAGGCAGGGTGGTTACACTCTCCGAAAATAAAAATTTCGAGGAGCTTAATAAAGCTTTATATAACCGTCAGAATTAATAATTGACTATAACCTGAATATTAACCTAAATGAATCTGCCTATGAAAAATAAGCTACATCCCTAAACAAAGCGCAGGATGTTCCCGCATCCCGCGCCGGTTTTTAAAATTATTACCCAATGCTGCTTTAATATTAGGAACATTGGATTGTCGAACTTAAAAACATTGCTAAATTATGAAAAAAAATCTTCTGAGCTTTTCCCTGGCAGGGAAAAGGAAAATTAAAAAACTACTCTTAACCATGAAACTAGCTCTGATCATCGTCTTTTTAAGCGTTCTGCAGGTTAGTGCAAATGTGTATTCCCAAACCACTGTCAATCTGGATGTTCATGATAAGTCTGTTCGTGAGGTGCTTAAATCAATCGAACAACAGAGTCAGGTCCGGTTCTTTTACAGCGATGACCTGCTGGCTATGAATGACCAGATTGATGTAAAAGCTGATAACAAAAACATTATCAGCGTATTGGATGATATTTTTCTGGGATCCCGGCTTACATATAGGGCATACCAAAACAACCTTATCGTTATTGTTCCGAGAGATCTGCTGCAGCAAAAACGGATAACAGGGACCGTTACCGATGCCACAGGCGCTCCATTAACCGGAGTTAATGTGGTTGCGACTGGAACAACACAGGGTGCAATAACCGATATATCAGGCAAATACACTTTTGACGTACCCGAAGGAGTCAGTACCCTGACATTTAGCTTTGTCGGAATGGAACCCCAGGAAATAACCATCGGATCCCGGACACAGATAAATGTTATAATGACTGAAGCTGCAATCGGACTCGATGAAGTTGTGGTGGTCGGATATGGAACCCAGAGAAAGAGCGATATTACCGGTTCTGTTGTTTCTGTTTCTAACGAACAAATAACCGCCCGGCCGGTCAAAAACGTATTTGAATCACTTCAGGGTAAAGCAGCAGGCGTTGATATTACAACTTCTCTTCGCCCCGGAACCATTGGAATGATTTCAATCCGCGGTGCCCGTTCGCTTACCGCTTCCAACTCGCCCCTTTATGTTGTTGACGGTATTCCCATTCTGTCGAATTCCGGGATTGAAACACTGAACGAGCAGGATATAGAATCCATCGAGATACTGAAAGACGCTTCGGCAACCGCCATTTACGGTTCGAGGGGCGCTAACGGAGTTGTAC
>CAZKMH010000076.1:0-11884 GCA_964553395.1 uncultured Rikenellaceae bacterium
AGGCGGGAGGTAACCTGACCGGAGAAGAAGTCCGCGATTCCACCCCAAGAACGATTGCTTCGTTAGTAAGAAAACCTTTCATGGCAGCCCCAAAAAGTCTTAATCCGTCCCGGAGCCTGTTACCAATTGATGAAGGCAGCCATTCATGCAACGGAGAAGATGTAACACCCGGTGTATAGGAATTTTTCTGAATTGACGAAGAAAACTTTCTTTCAACAAAATCAGCAAGCCGCTGGGCAGGCGCCCTTTGTGTCCGACCAGCGTTTACCCAGGCTTCCCTTTCCAGTTCCTGCTGGTAACGAAGCCCGGCGGTTTCACCATGCTTGCTGTATTCATGAAGGTCTTCGGGCCTTACTTCGACCACTATGCCTGAATTGGCAAAGGGTGAATTACGGCTTGAAGGTGACATGCCGTTTACGACAACTTCTTCCTGCGAAGTAGCCGAGGGAACAATGAAACCGCCCGGACACATACAAAATGACCAGACTCCCCTGCCCTCCACCTGCCGGACTATACTGTACGAAGCAGCCATAAGATAACTGCCTCTCGGATTCCCGTGGTATTGTATCCTGTCGATTAGTTCCTGGGGGTGCTCAATCCTGACACCCATTGCAAATGATTTCATTTCCAGCTTAATACCGCGGTTCATACATATATCATATATATCCCTTGACGAGTGGCCGGTGGCAAGGATAACTGCCGGAGCAAGGTATTTTTCATTACCTGCAGCGAGGATCCCTGTTATCTGATTGTTCTCAACAATCAGGTCGGTGACTTTTTTTTCAAGCAAAAAATGACCCCCGGCATTAATTATCGATTTCCTGATATTTGAGATTATCCGCGGCAGTTTATCGGTGCCAAGGTGAGGATGTGCTTCATACATTATATTTTCGTTCGCACCATGCAGACAAAAAAGTTCAAGAATCCTGGTGTTATCACCTCTCTTTTTCGACCTGGTGGAAAGTTTCCCGTCTGAAAATGTTCCTGCACCTCCTTCTCCGAAACAATAATTGCTATCGGGGTCTATTGTGTGTTCTCTGCTTATCCTTGCAATATCTTTCTTACGTGATGAAACATCTTTTCCTCTTTCAAAAATTACCGGTCTTAATCCAAGCTCGATGAGCCGCAATGCTGCAAATAATCCGGCCGGACCGGCGCCAACAATAATGATTTCCTTCCGGTTGCTGACATTTACGGGAACAAAAGGATTTATCAACGGAGTTGCAGATTCTCCGGTTGTGAAAACTTTAACAGTCAGATTAACCCGGATATTTTTCTGCCGTGCATCAACAGAACGTTTTATCACTCTGACCGATGAAATATCTGAAGGATCGAGCTTTGCAAGCTTTCCTGAGATCTTAAGTACTGCATTATTGTCTGCTGCTGTTTCCGGATCAAGACTGAGCTCAACCAGTATTTGCATTCTATTCAAAATGAAAGGAGATAATCCAGATCTGCGATTTTATTTTTTCAATGGCATTACGAAATTCCGGGTTACCGGGCGGAGGCTCGTCAATAAGAATATCACGAATGCCGTTTGACATTTTAAGCTCTACGGAAAACTTAAAGAACTTCAGATAAAAATCAAGACCTGCACCGGCTTCATAGTAAAGGTCAGGCCTTTTCAGGCGCAGAAAGACAGGCTTGTCAGGATCATATTCTTTCTTGGCTGCCAGGTCGTAACGAAAATTCAATCCGCCGATAAGATATGGTCTTGCATTGTTAAGCCTGTCACCTTTATATTTTAGTAGGAGTGGAAATTCGAGGAACGATGATTCAAGCTTCTGCTGCTCATTGAACAATATTGTTTCTCCATTTTCATTTTCTGTGTAATACCTTACAGTTCTCTGGCCGAAAGAAACACCCGGGAGAAACCTTAAATCCCAGTACTTACCGGGCCGCAGGTCGGTAACGATCTGAATATTAATGCCCGGATTCAGTCTTGAAACTTCAGGGTAGATATTGTTTGAATCAAGATAAGCCTGTGAAGGTATGATATTAAAATCCATAGTGTTAAATCCGATACTGAAGCCGAAATGAAGAGGCTTTTCATCGTACCAGGATTCATTCTTCGGCCTTTGCTTTTGTCCCCATACAACGATATGGCTCATTAAGAAGACAAAAACAAATAATTTATGGAAGAATCTGTTTCTCAACCCGGATATAATAATAAAGATTACAAGATAGTAAACTGCTTTAAATTATAATTATTGCATTTTAAGATTTCAACCCTGTGTAAATGCTTGCAACACCTCCGGTAAGCTTCTTTTGATTAACTGAGGTGAAGCCAGCTTTTCTTACCAAATCGACAAATTTCTCATTATCAGGAAATTGCAAAACTGATTCAGGAAGGTATCTGTATGCGGTCGAATTCTTTGAGAATATTTTACCGATAAACGGAAGTATCCTGAGAAAATAAAAATTAAAGAGTTGCCTGAATAAAAGTCCGGCAGGTTTTGAAAATTCAAGGATCATCACAAGTCCACCGGGATGCAGTACCCTGTTCATTTCTAAAAGTCCTTTCACCGGATCCGAAAAATTTCTGACACCAAAGGCCACCATTGCTACATCGAAGCTATTATCCCTGAAACCGATACTTTCGGAGTCTCCCTCAACGAGACAAATCCTGTCGGAAAAGCCTCTTCTGCGTACCTTCTCTCTTCCTTCTTCCAGCATTTTCAACGAGATGTCAATCCCGGTTATTAGCCAGGGATTCAGCTTAAGTGCAGCGATTGCAAGATCGCCGGTTCCGGTCGCAACATCAAGTATCATTGCCGGATTATTATGTGTCTGAGAAATGATCCTGATTGCCCTTCTTCTCCAGTAGCGATCAATTCCGAATGAAAGGAAATGGTTAAGAAAATCGTAACGCCATGCTATCGAGTCGAACATCGATCCGACAATGGTTTTCTTATCATCACTTATTATATCCATGTAATTGGTCATTAGATAAACAACAGACAAAGATTTAAATTATTTCTATTTTTATAGAATTATTCTAAAGAAATATCCTATGAACAACATCATTATGATCACCGGCGCCACAGCCGGATTCGGACGGGCAACGGCAAAAAAGTTTGCACATAACGGATACAATGTAATTATTACCGGGAGGAGAAAAGAGCGTCTTGCCGAACTCGAAAAGGAGCTGCGGACGTATAAAATAGAGGTATTGTCGCTGAATTTCGACGTGAGAAATAAGAATGAAGTACAATCAGCTGTGATGAACCTCCCTGAGGAGTGGAAGAACATAGATATTCTGGTAAACAATGCAGGTCTGGCTGCCGGATTATCACATATAGATGATGGAGATCCGGATGACTGGGACAGGATGGTAGACACAAATATAAAAGGTCTTCTGTATATGACACGGGCAGTCGCACCGCTGATGGTGGCAAAAAAACATGGACATATAATTAATATATCGTCTATTGCCGGTAAGGATATTTATGAAAACGGCAATGTTTACTGTGCTACAAAATCGGCTGTTGACACTCTTTCAATGTCCATGAGATTCGACCTTCTGAAACATAATATCAAAGTAACAAATATTGCGCCCGGCATGGCCGAGACCGAATTTTCACTTGTCAGATTCAGAGGTGATGAGGAAAAGGCTAAGTCGGTTTATAAAGGAATCGATTCCCTTACCGGTGAGGACCTTGCCGATGTGATCTATTACTGCGCGACCTTGCCGCCACATGTTTGCATTAATTATCTGGCGGTCACACCCACTCAACAGGCCGCAGTTAATCAGGTTGTGAGGAAACAGGTTTGAACGGTGAGCATTGAAAGGTGAGTGTTTGGTGTTCAGAGTTTAGAATATTGTGTTTTTTAAGATAGTTTTGAGTTTTGATCATTATTAATTGGAATCATATGAAAAGACTTGTTACCCTTTTTATCTGGCTGCCGGTAATCTTATTCGCAAGCACCACGGTTTCTTCCGGAATAAATACCAAAGACACCAGGATGCTTTCCCAGCCTGCATTGAGTGCAAACAACATTGCCTTTATCTATGCTGAGGATCTGTGGATAGCTAATTCCGACGGATCATATCCAAGGAGATTAACGATAGATGAGGGGATTGAATCTTATCCTGTATTTTCTCCTGATGGTAAAACAATTGCCTTCAGTGCACAATATGACGGGAATACCGATGTATTTTTAGTCCCTGTCGAGGGAGGAGTTCCAAAAAGATTAACCTGGCATCCGGGAAATGACATTGTGAGAGGATTTTCACCTGACGGAGCAAATGTTTTGTTTGCTTCACAACGTTTTGTCTTCTCAGGTGCATTTCTGCAATTCTTCCTTGTGCCGGTAACCGGAGGATTCCCGGTTCAGCTGAGTATCCCAAGCGGGTATACAGCATCTTATTCACCGGATGGTAAATCAATGGCATATACACCTGTTGCACCGGCTTACCAGCAATGGAAGAATTACCGTGGGGGCAGAATATCTAAAATCTGGATTTATTCTTTTGCCGATCATTCAGTGGTTAAGATCCCGCAACCCAAAGAAGGGTGCAATGATGCCGATCCGATGTGGATTGAAGGGAAGGTCTATTTTATCAGTGACAGAAACGGGGAGTTCAACCTTTTCTCCTATGATCTATCGACATCTGAGATCCGGGAACTTACCTCTAATAAGGATTTCCCGATTCTTAAAGCGACCAGTGGTAATGGAAAGATTATTTTCGAACAGGGAGGCTATCTGAATATATATAATCCGGCGTCAAATTCAACGGGCAGGCTGACAATCGGAATAGCAGCAGATCTGCTGGAGCTTCGTCCAAGGTTTGTACAGGGCAACTCTTATATCCGCAGTCTGGATATCTCACCAACCGGAGCCAGGGTAGTGTTTGATTACCGTGGCGATATAATAACTCTTCCTGCTGAAAAAGGGGATCAGAGAAATCTTACATTAACCCCGGGTAATCATGAGAAATATCCTTCGTGGTCACCTGACGGCAAAAACATTGCATATTTCTCCGATGCATCAGGGGAATATGAGCTTCATATTAAATCCCAGGACGGGAAAGGAGAATCCAAGATTATAAAACCCACCGGATCAGGCTTTTATGCATTTCCTGAATGGTCCCCCGATAGTAAAAAGCTATGCTATGTTGATAATGCCAGAAATCTTTACCTGCTTGATACCAATACAGGTTTAATAAAAAAGATAGATTCTGATGCCCTTTATTCTCCGGGAGCTTTCAGAAAATTATACAGTGACTGGTCCTCCGATTCAAAATGGATCCTTTATACAAAAGTAACTGAAACGTATTTTAAAGTTGTTTATCTCTATTCTGTTGACCAGCAAAAATCGTTTCCGGTATCTGATGGTTTGAGTGACGCCTCAGATCCTGCCTTCGATCCAAAAGGAGAGTACCTGTATTTCTTCGCCTCTACTGATGCTGGTCCCGTTGTAAACTGGTTTGACCTGTCCAACAAGGATATGAGTTTGACAAATTCACTCTACCTGGTCACCTTGCGAAAGGATATAATATCTCCTTTTGCTAAGGAAAGTGATGAAGAAACAGTTAAAACAGAGAAAACCGAACCAGAAAAACCTGCTGAAAAGAAAAAGCAAGAAACAAAAGAGAATACACAGGCTAAAGCGCCGGCAGAATCAGAAGTCATAAAAATTGACACAGATGGATTAAGGGACCGGATAATTCATATCCCGGTAAGTGCAGGGAATTATTCAAGCCTGGGAGTCGGCGAAACGGGTGAAATATTTTATATAGTCAGGGAGTCTGATCCGTCATCCAAAGCCACTCTTCACAAATACAACCTGAAGGATCGAAAGGACAGCGAAATAATGGAAGCCGATAAATATTTAATTTCAGCTGACACCAAAAAAATGCTCTATGTCAAAGGAGAGGTTATCGGAATAACAGATACCGGTAAAAAACCTGAACCAGGCAAGGGTATTCTGAATACCGGCAGCCTGACAGTTAAAATAGATCCTGCATCTGAGTGGCCCCAGATTTTTGATGAAGCCTGGAGGGTTAACCGCGATTATTTCTATGATCCGGGAATGCACGGCACTGATTGGAATACAATGAAGGTAAAATACTCGCAATTTCTTCCTGACCTTGCATGCAGGAGTGATCTGAACAAAGTAATTCAGTGGATGTGCAGTGAACTTGCCGTGGGTCACCACAGAGTCGGTGGCGGTGAACGGCTCAATAATCCCCAGAGTGTAGGGGGTGGGTTGCTTGGTGCCGACTTCACAATCTCAAATAACAGGTACCAGCTCAAAAAAATATACGGAGGACTGAACTGGAATCCTTATCTCAAATCTCCTCTTACTGAACCCGGACTAAATGTAAAACCAGGTGATTATATCCTGGCAGTAAATGGCAACGATCTGACTGCCGGTCAGAATATTTACAGCTTCCTGGAGAATACGGATGGAAAAATTGTCGAGTTAACTGTCGGAGAAAAACCCGATTATTCGGGGTCCAGGATTATAAAGGTAGTTCCTGTCGGAAATGAATCTGCACTTAGAAACCGCGATTGGGTTGAAGGAAACCTCAGAAGAGTCACAGAAGCTACAAATGGACAGGTTGCATACGTTTATGTTCCGAATACATCTAATTCCGGGCACGAATACTTTAAGAGATATTTCTTTCCCCAGGTAAACAGGAATGCTGTGATTATTGATGAAAGGTTTAACGGCGGCGGAAGTCTGGCAGATTATTATATCGATATTCTTCGGCGTCCGTTACAATCTTACTGGAATATGCGTTATGGAATGGATCTGAAATCACCCAGCGGCTCGATACAGGGACCGAAAGTTATGATCATCGATGAATATGCAGGATCCGGAGGCGATATGCTTCCGTGGATGTTCAGAAAATTTAAAGTCGGAACACTGGTTGGGAAGCGTACATGGGGCGGACTGGTCGGTACTCTTGGTTTCCCCGAATTTATTGACGGCGGATCTGTGACGGCTCCAAACCTTGCAATATGGACTAATGACGGATTTGTTGTCGAAAATGTTGGGGTCGAGCCCGACATAGAAGTTGAACAGTCGCCTGCAGAAGTTATAAACGGCAAGGATCCTCAACTCGAGAAAGCAATTGAAGTTGCTTTGAAAGAACTTGAGAAAAATCCACCGGAAAAACCTGTCAGACCTCCATATCCGGTAAGAGTCAGTAAATAAAATGTTTCCCACGAAGTTGCGATCCCCCAACCCCTAAAAATATTTAATAAATGTATTCATATAATTATCTTCTGAATTTCACAACAAATGTCTTCCTGAAAATGGGTTGCAGTAAGAAACAATCGGAAATAATTGCTGATGTTTTTCTTGCTGCGGAGTTGCGTGATCATGCATCCCACGGGATGATAAGGATAAAGGACTATTTCGAGCTATGGAAAGCTGGCAGGATCAATGTAAATCCAAATGTGAGGATAATACATGAATCTCCCAGCACTGCCGTAGTGGATGGTGACAATGCCGTTGGTATGGTAGCCGCCAGGAGATCAATGGAAATAGCAATCGGGAAAGCCGAAAAAGCCGGAACAGGATGGGTTGCAACCCGGAATTCAAACCATTTCGGTATCGCAGGATATTATTCGATGATGGCACTGAAGCACGATATGATAGGGATCTGCCTGACCAATGCCAATCCGCTCGTCGCACCGACGTTCTCAATCAGCAGGATGATGGGAACCAACCCTATTGCAGTTGCGATACCTTCGCTAAACCAGCCTCCCTTCATAGCCGATTTTGCCACCACTCCCATTGCCCGGGGCAAGCTTGCAGTAGCCGAAAAGAAAGGAGAAAAAGTAGCTTTTGGACTGGTGCAGGATAAAAACGGAAAACCTTCGGATGATCCCTCAATCCTGAAGTCTGGAGGTTCAATGCTTACCCTTGGCGGCGATCGTCTTCACGGAAGCCATAAAGGATACTGCCTTTCGGCTATCGTTGATATTTTTTCCGCTGTTTTCAGCGGCGCCAACTTCGGACCGTATGTCCCCCCGAGCGTTGCCTATCTTCCTGTTCTCGATAAAAAAGTTGGTGAAGGCACAGGACATTTCTTCGGAGCAATGAGGATTGACAGTTTTCAGCCGGCTCATGAATTCAAGGCAAAAATGGATGAATGGATCACCACCTTCCGGTCAGCAAAACCGGCTGAAGGTCAGGAACGTGTCCTTATACCCGGCGATCCGGAAAGGGAAGCTGAAGCAAGGATAATGAAGGATGGGATTAAACTGGTTCCCGCAATAAAAGATGATCTGGTGGCAATAGCGAAGGAACTGAAAATAGATTTCGAATAACCTCGTAGATGTGTTGCTTGCGACGCATCTGCAAATTGCAACGCATTTCCAATATTACATCATACTGATTTTCCGGCCTGAGACTGTTAAATATTCCTTCATAAGGTTTGCGGTTGTACAGGAATGAACGGGCAAAATTTTAATTATATCACCCACTTTATAATCGTTGAAGTCAACAGCAGGAACTTTGACAACTCCATGTTCCTGGGAAATACTTTTCAGATATGATCCCTCGATCATCTCTCCCCAGCCATTGCCATTATCCCGGACCACTCTGCCATAAATTGTAATCCCGCTCCGGTCAGTAATATTATCTTTTGCAAAATGAACACTCCCGCCATAGATAACAAGCTCATTTCTTTCCTTATGAACAGCAACAACCGGACAAGCCATGGCAACAGCAACCTGGCCGGGTGTACATGATCCGATGATGGTTTGCGAAACATCATAAAATACATAGTTCCCGGGTCTGATCTCATCGACCATGCTGAAATCCTCTACGGTGCTGCATGATGGAGTATCACCAACGGAGATCTTCAGTCCGGGATACTCAGTTATAAAACGCTCCTTCAGGCTTAACATTCTGGATGTACTTTCTAAATAAACTGCCTGTATCTCGCTGATATTCCTTGACATGTAACTATTACCCGCGTGAGTAAGAAAACCGGTGAATGAGGTTTTACCTGATTTATTAACAGCTTCAAGTATTTCAGATAATGTATTCCGATCATCCCAGTTAACTCCTGTCCTGTGAAGTCCGGTATCCACCTTAATATAAATACTGACTGCTGATTTCAGGTTTTGCTGAAGGAACTCCACTGTTTCAACAGATTCAACAAGTAAAGACAAATGTATCCCGGCAGCAAGTTGATTTATCGTTTCTATTTCCAGGATGTTGACAGGGAATGCCACCAGGATATCTTTCCATCCGTCACTGGCAAAATACCGGGCCATCCTCAGGGATGATACCGTGATCTTTTCAGTACCCTCCTGCCTGAACCAGTTCCCAATTTCATGAGATTGATGGGTTTTAAAATGAGGCCGCAGAACAACGTTGTTTGTCCTCGCCTTTTCGGCCATATTCTTAATATTCTGCCGGCAGATCTTTTCGTTGAGAAGAAGTGTAGGAGTGGTAATCATATTTTGTGATGATTTAACTGATCTTTATATTATTATACCATTGAATCGTTGCACATTTTAGCCGGTGCGTCATACTTATTCATCAGTGATTTATAAATCCCTGGTCCTGTAAAACCTGTAGCAATATTTTCGAGAAATGAATATTATCATCTTTCTTGTACCTGATATCGGTAAACACCTGCGCCAGAGTCTCTTTGTTATTATCCTTCGTAAACTGCTTCATATCTTCCCTCTGTTCCTTCTGAAGGTAAAATTCTTCAATATCCGAATCTGTGTAATCGGAATACATCTCATCGTGAATCACTGCTTTCAGTGGCAGCCTGTCAGGCTGGTCGGGATTTTCAGCCGGCCATCCTAATGTTACTGCCGCAACCGGGACAACACCTTTCGGAAGTTTGAGCGCTTCAACAATCTTATGCGCCATATAGGTTGTTGTACCCAGATAACAGATGCCCAGCCCTTGCGATTCAGCTGCAATACATACGGTCTGGGCAACCAGGATCGCATCAATGGCAGCTGTGAGGAATGAGAGGAAGTTATCGTATCCGGGTTCTGCTTTATTTAACCTGCACCACCTGTTAAACCTGTTGAAATCGGCACAGAATGTTAGCATAACCGGAGCCTGAGTCACCATAGGCTGATTGAAATGGAATGGTGCAAGCTCCTTCTTCCTGATGGAGTCTCTGGTGATTATAATGCTGTATACCTGCATATTACCAGTTGTGGAAGCCCGACAGCCTTTTAACAGAAGATCATTGAGAAGCGTATCGTCAACTGGTCTATCCGAATATTTCCGGATTGTTCTGCGATTTAGAAGTATATCTGACAATGAGTTCATTTTATAATTTTAAAGAATTAACACAAAGAAAATAATTTCTTCTCAATGCTGAGGAGAGGTTGAAAAGGATTTTCTTATATTAGCTAGTTCAAATGAATCATTAAATGAACCTCCGATGAAAAAAATCCTTTGCCTTATATCTATTGCCTTTTTTGCATTTAGTGCCGAAGCACAGATGAAGCCGGAAGAGACCGAGGACTGGTCAAGAAAACCGGCTGTTGTAAGTCCCGGCAAATTCAACAGCCCTCCTTCCGATGCAATTGTGCTGTATCGCAGCCCACAGGATGTGGTAAACTGGGTTCGTGATAATGGAGAACCTGTCAGATGGATCGCTGATTCAGTCCTGACAGCACAGAAAGGCGCCGGTAGCATAAGGACTGTCAGACCGTTTGGCGACTGCCAACTGCATATCGAATGGAGAACGCCGGTTGTTGTTACCGGTACTGGTCAGGGAAGAGGTAACAGCGGGATTTTCTTTATGGGTAAATATGAATTGCAGGTACTCGACTCATATGAAAACGAAACATATTATAATGGTCAGGCAGGCTCAATCTATAAACAGCATATACCAATGGTAAATGCATCGCTGGGTCCGGGACAATGGCAGACCTATGATGTTGTATTCACTGCCCCGAGGTTCAATGAACAAGGCAACCTGGTCCGACCTGCTTTTATAACCGTATTTCATAACGGAGTGCTGATCCAGAACAATGTCGGACTCCGGGGACCAACAGAATATATCGGAATACCTGTTTATAAGGCACATGAGGCAAAGCTCCCGTTGGGATTGCAGGATCATGGTAATCCGGTATCGTACAGGAATATATGGATAAGGGAATTATGAGGCAGTTGGCAATTGGCAGTTAAAGACTATTGACATTAAATATTTAATTAACTATCAAAGAAATGAGCAGACCAGTAACACTATTCACAGGCCAGTGGGCCGATCTTCCACTTGAAAAGGTTTGTCAGAAAGCCAAATCATTCGGTTATGATGGTTTGGAACTGGCATGCTGGGGAGATCATTTTGAAATAAACAAAGCAAATGATGCCTATTGCAAGGCAAAACGTAAGCTCCTTGACAAATATGGGCTGAAGGTTTTTTCAATTTCGAATCATCTTGTAGGTCAGGCTGTTACAGACTGTATTGATGAGCGCCACAAAAGCATTGTTCCGGCTTATGTCTGGGGAGACGGTAAACCTGAAGGTGTAAGAAAACGTGCTGCAGAGGAGATGATAAGGACCGCTGAAGCAGCTAAACGACTTGGTGTTTCAATTGTCAATGGATTTACAGGCAGTCCGATATGGCATCTGGCGTATTCCTTCCCGCCAAACACTCCCAAAATGATTGAGGATGGCTTTAAAGAATTCGCAAAGCGCTGGAAACCGATACTTGATGCATATAAAAAGCTTGGTATAAGGTTCGCACTTGAAGTACATCCCACTGAAATTGCATTTGATATTGCCTCTGCCAGAAGAGCATTGCAGGCTATTAATAACCATCCAATGTTCGGATTTAATTATGATCCCTCCCATTTTGGTTACCAGGGTGTTGATTATGTAGGTTTTATTTATGCCTTCAGCGACAGGATCTTCCATGTTCATATGAAAGATGTCG
>CAZKMH010000077.1:0-11852 GCA_964553395.1 uncultured Rikenellaceae bacterium
ATATAGAACAAACAAGTGCAAGCGAATACGCATATCTCAGGAATTCAGTTTTTGAGTACATATAAGTAGCTATGTAAAAATTCATGTAATAATTTTATACTCTGGAAGCTGATATTTAGCATCTCGTCAAAAAAAAAAAATCACAAGTTGTATTTCATATTATAATTTTATAATATTGTCTTCACTAAATGCTACCCTAACTTAAATACCCCTGACCTGGTATTCACGAAGCGTTTATATGGGTTTTGATGGGCCTGAAGGGCTCTGATTTTACAGAGTTTTCCTTCAGATGTTGCTGTATTGTGTTTTTTTAAAACACTGGGCAGTCTATTGATTTGAAATTTTTTATTCGAAGCCGGTTGTGACGCCCGGAGTCAATTAGACGTTCATTTATTCGCTATCCGGAATGATTATTTATTCAATAACCTGAATATTATGATACAGAAACGAAAGAAGAAGAAACCGGGATAAAGAAAATCCTGAAACCCGCATGATGATAACACCTATCTGATTTAATTAATTAATGTTTAAATTATTCTAAATGCATGAAAAAAAATAACGAAAAGCGGTTGCATTTTGTCAGGAGTCGCTGGGTAAAACCACTGATTATGACAGAAATGTGCATAATTTTTCTGTTATGCTCAATTGCATCTGTCAGAGCGGTCCCTCCGACCCCGGATCCGGATTCATTCCAGCAGTTATTGATATCCGGAACAGTCACAGATGCAGCCACGGGTGAAGCTCTGATCGGAGTTTCTGTTGTGGTAAAAGGCACTACTGTCGGTGCGCTAACCGACATTAACGGTAAATTCAATATCCCTGTTGCAGGCAGGGATCAGGTTACCCTTCAGCTTTCATTTATCGGTTATGCCACTCAGGAAACCCCGGCAGTACCCGGAACGCCTGTCACTATTGCACTGGTGCTTGAAGTTACTGAAATACAGGAAGTTGTGGTTGTAGGATATGGTACCCAGAAAAAAGAGAGTGTTGTTGGCGCCATCACTCAGGTAAACAGCTCAACTCTGATGCAGGCCGGACAAACAACAATCACCAACGCTATTTCCGGAAAACTCTCGGGTGTGTTAACAATCCAGACAGATGCTGAGCCGGGTTCCGATGCTGCAGCCCTTTATGTAAGAGGGCTATCAAGCTGGAACGGAAGCGCTCCGCTTGTACTGGTTGATGGTGTTGAACGTGATTTCGCCTCAATGAACCCGAATGAGATCAACACAATTTCGGTTCTTAAAGATGCATCAGCCACTGCCGTGTTCGGTGCAAAAGGAGCAAATGGAGTTATCGTGGTTACGACAAAGCGCGGTACACTGGGTAAACCACATATGAGCTTCACCGGTGCCACCGGTCTTCAGTTTGCATCGAGGATCCCTCCGCATGTTGATTCCTACACCACAATGTCGATGTACAATGTTGCATTGATGAATAACCAGAACTTTCCGGGACTCATATCGGAGGAAGTTCTTCAGGAATATAAAAATCCGTCCACTCCTCTGAAAGCGATACAGTACCCCGATGTAAACTGGTTCGACGTTAGTACGGAACCCTATGCACCGGTAAGCAATGCCACCCTGAACGTGGCCGGTGGTACAGAATTCGCTAAGTACTTCCTCTCATTTGGCTACGATTACACAGGCGACTTCTTTAAAGGTACCAAAGAAGGATACTATGACATGAGGTACTACAACCACAAATTCAATTACAGGATAAACCTGGATTTCAATGTCACACAGGCAACTGTTCTGACTTTGAACGTTGGTGGTGTGCTGAATATGAAGAACAACCCGAACAGCTCACCCTGGAGGAACCTTTACTCAACGGGAGGTACCAGGTGTCCGGCATTTTATCCTGCATGGGTCCTTGAAATGGTTCCCGATCTGGATTATCCGGATGCTGCAGGCGACAGGCTCGCTTATCCGATTGGAGAATACACCGGAAACCCATATATCTCACTTCACTCAGGACAATTCAATAAGGAGCTTGGTTCAACACTCTATACCGACCTGGTTCTCAAGCAGGGACTTGATTTCATTACAAAGGGTCTTTCGGTCGGAGGCAAAGTGTCCCTGAGCAGCTATTACCGCAACAGGCAGATGCAAGCTTCACAGACATTCCCTGATTACATCCTGCTTTTCGAACGAATCGGGGTTGATAAAATAATAAATGCCACCGGTGAACCTGGTAAAGACGGAATTGTTGACGACAATCCATGGTTAAGACATGCTCCGGAGGAAGGTAATGAGGTATGGACGATGCCTCCGCTGGATGTAAATACTTCGGGATTGCAGGGAGGTTATTATGTTGATCTTTATTATGAATTATCGGCCAACTATTCGAGATCATTCGGCCGGCACAATGTTTCCGTCCTTGGTCTGTTCAACCGTCAGGAGCAGAACAGCGGAACTGACTTCCCTTATTATAATGAAGGTCTTGTCGGAAGGCTTACCTATGATTACAACCGTAAATATCTTTTTGAGTTTAACGTTGGATATACCGGTTCCGAAAGGTTTGCACCCGATAACAGGTTCGGTTTCTTCCCGTCAGCCGCTTTCGGGTGGGTTGTATCTGAAGAGCAGTTCTTCAAGGATGCCATTCCATCGATCAACAGGCTGAAGCTGAGATATTCAGACGGTCTTGTAGGTTCCGATTATGCCAAAAGCCGCTGGCTCTACAGTGGCTCCTACTTCAAGGATAACGGGAACTATATCCGCGAGGATATGATGGCCAATACATTGGCTCAGTGGGAACAGGCTCACAAACGGGACATTGGTTTTGAAATGGGGATATTTAAAGATGTTATATCGATCACAGTTGACTTCTTTGACGAGTATCGTAACAAAATGCTGCTGACTCCCAAAAGTACCACTATGCTTATCGGGAACTCGTTCAAGGAGATCAACCTTGGTGAAGTCAAGAAACATGGTTTCGAGACGGAAGTCGAATTCAGAAAAAGCCCGACACCGAATTTCGAATACTTTTTCAGAGGTGTTTTCGGATGGAACGAGAACAGGGTTATTTTCAAGGATGACCCGGCTGCGTTTCCCGATCACATGAAGCTTGCCGGTAAGCCTCTGACCGAAATGCTTAATGCCGAATACTCCATTGAAGGACTTGAAATAAATGGTGTCGAGCTGACCAATTCAGGTTACTATACAACCATTGATGATATACACAATAATGTATCTCCGATCGATTATCAAAAGCTGTATGTAGGTGACTACCTGTACCTGGATTACAATGCAGATGGTACAATAAACACGCTTGACAAGCATGCAATCCCGGGGCTGACCTATCCCCCGATCACGTATGCATTTTCGGGAGGATTCACATGGAAGAACCTTAGTTTCAATGCGCTTTTCTCAGGTAACCAGGGTAAATACGTTCAGTACAACCAGTCATTTGAAATTGAGTTTATCAAGGGTGACTGGCGAGTTCACTCCTCACAGCTCGATTACTGGAGGCCTGATAACCCGGATGCAACTCATGCAACCCTGCACTACAGCGGAAGCTCCAGCCAGGATAACCTGGTGTGGGGTGGCGGCGAGGCAGACAGGGGATACCAGACGATCATCGAAGACAGGTTCTTCAGGAACGCCTCCTATCTCAGGCTGAAAGATGTTTACCTTGGATATACGATACATTCGAGGGCTCTGGCAAATGCGCTTGGAGTTTCTATGATGAACGTGTATGTAAGCGGAGCCAACCTTCTGACCTTCACACCACTGATAGAGGGTGACCCGGAGGCAACGAACTTCTACCAGGGATTTTACCCGCAGATGACCACTGTAAGGGCCGGTTTAAGGATTGAATTTTAATTTATAAAGAGAGCTATTATGAAAAAATATATCATACTGCTTCTGATTGCCGGGACGAGCCTGGTATTAACCACCTCCTGTCTCAAGGAATATCTCGACAAGGCTCCTGAATCGGGTCTTACCGAAGACATCGTCTTCACCAAATTACAAAACTTCAGGATGTTCTTTGATGCTGTTTATGACGGAAGGAAGTATTATAATAACGGATGGCGTGCTACGTGGAATTACAAAACCTGTACTCCTCTCTACATGGATTTCTGGGATCAGAAATATTGCCTTAACTCCACAACTGATATGTGCGACCAGGGCCGTTATATGGAAGGCCAGGCCTGGAAGAGCGGCAATATGTCCGAGACCATTGTTTCAAAATTATGTTATGACGGTCAGAGGCGGCCGGTGCTCGGAGCCTGCTTTGACGATATCAGGATCTGTAATATAACGCTGGATAATGTTCACAGGGTGGAAGATGCCTCTGATGATGTTAAAAATGACTTCAGGGGTCAGGCGTTTTTCTTCAGGGCTTACTTCCACTGGACACTCTTCAGGCTGTGGGGTCCGATGCCGTATCTGAACTATGTTATGGGTCCGTATGATGAGACCTGGGACCTGGCGCGTCTGTCTAAGAATGATTACCTGCAGATGATTGCAAAGGATCTTGATTCCGCATACCTCTATTTCGAACTCTGCGACAAAATACGGAGAGATCCGATGCCTGATGTGTCGGGATCACTCAACTATTCGGCTTATGAGATGCACCGTCCCAACGGGATGGCCTGCAAGGCATTAAAATCAAAAGTCCTGCTCTATGCAGCAAGTCCGCTTAACAACAAAAACGGGGCAGCCGACTGGCAGGCAGCTGCTGTAGCAGCATGGGAAGCAATCCAGAAAGCAGAATCAAAGGGTGTTATAATTCTTCCACTCATTGATCCGGGATCCGAAGACGACAGGCACCTTAATTATTACGATAAGGCTGCCTGCGACGAAAGCATCTGGACATACTCCTTCGGGAGCCTATCATGGAACAATGGTAACTTTGCAACTACCCTCTGTGGTGTGATCGGCGCCAATACTGGTTCATGGTCGGGGATTTGCCCGACACAGAACTGGGTTGATAAATACGAGACCATCTGGGGAGATCCGCTGAACACCCAGACAGAAAGGGATGCTGCAACTGCTTTAGGCCACTATAATGAGCAGGATCCGTTCGCAAACCGTGATCCCCGGCTCGCCACAGATGTCATATACAACCAGGGTCCATGTCCGGGCTGGGCAAACGACAAGGCACAGATCTATTTTGAAGGAACAACACCATCTGAACTGCTCAGTACAACTTACCTTGGCAGAACACAGACAGGGTACATGGTCAGGAAGATTTGGGCCAAAAACAGCACAAAGAGCAGGAAATCTGCAATCCATGCTGATCCCTTGCTGCGACTTTCAGAGCTTTATCTCAACTATGCTGAAGCAGTAAATGAAGCTTACGGACCGTCAGGTACGGCTCCCGGATCAACATTGACCGCAATTGCAGCGATCAACAGGATCAGAACAAAATCAGGCATGCCTGATGTTCAGGCTGTATTTACAGCTTCCAAAGATGCTTTCAGACCAAGGATACAGAATGAAAGGAATATTGAGATGGCATTTGAGGGACAGTGTTACTATGATGATATCCGCAGATGGATGCAACTGCAGCAGGTAATGTCAGGCAGGCTTATCGCCATGATCGCCCAGAAAGTTCCGGCGGATGCTACCTATCCGACAGGATTCAGGTATGACCGCACAGAGCTTCCTCCCGACCGGCAGCCGGCATGGGAAGAAGGTATGTACTATCTTCCATTCCTGAATGCGGATGCGCTGAAGATGAAAAACTTTGTTGCAAATCCGGTCTGGTAACATAAACCATTAAAATAAAAGTTTATGAGAGTTAATAATATATATAAGAGAATCAGATATACCGGACTTATTGTTCTGGTAATCCTGCTTTCCTGGCCGGCAAACGGGCAGGGCCAGAGAGAGAAAAAGGTCAGGCAGGTGTTCGACGTCGTTCTGAAGGTTGTGGATGAGAGCGGCACTCCGATTCCAGGTGCTACAATTGTTGTAGGTGAGGGAATTACACATGCCACGACCGATGCAAATGGTTCAACATCGTTTAAGGGATACCCTGAAGATATTGTAACCGTATCCGCTTTCCGCTTTGAAAAATATATCGGAATTGTACTTGATGTTGTCAACAGTAAGACAGTCACATTGCTGCAGGCAAAGACACATATGAGTGCCAATGATGATGTTCCTCTTCCATTTAATACCATTAAAAGGCGCAACCTGACAGGACCCGAAATCGTAATTCCGGGCTCATATTTTGCAAAATACCCGTCAACGGACATTCGAAACGTTCTGACAGGGATCTCATCAATGTACGATGTCAGGGAACAGGAAGGTTCTCCGGGCATGAGTCCTCTTGAAGGACTCCAGAATTATTCGGGACTTTCCAATGCTTATGGCGCTACCGATAAATTCAGCAATATGCCGTATGTAATGGTTGATAACATGCCAGTGGAGATACAGGAGCTCGTGATAGATCCGGCAGAAATTGAATCAGTTACACTGGTGAAAGGTATCCTGGCAACTACTCTTTACGGACCGGCAGCAACCGGAGGCGTTATTTACATCAAAACAAAACTCGGACAGAAGAACGAGCGTTCGCTTCATGTCGATGTGGAAAACGGCGTAAGTGTTGTTGACCGTATGGCGGGCTTTGTTTCAGGTAGTGAATATGCCCACCTGAATAATGCTGCAAGGTATTACGACGGAATATCTACACTTTATACGCATGAGGATTTTGACGCTTATGCAAAAAATGACGGCTATGATCTGCGGAATCCAAGTACTGACTATGCTGATTTGATGCTGAAGAAAACAATGCCAATGAGGCGGGCCAATGTGTCATCTTCAGGCGGCAATGATATAGTTCAGTATTACTCATACCTTGGATACGCAGGTGAAGGTGATATTATTGAACTGGGGGCGAAATCAGATTACAACAGGATAACCGCACGCCAGAATGTGAATGTGAAGATCAATGACATGCTTGAGGCGCGGTTTGGTTTTGCAGGTAACCTTACATACCGCCGTTCACCAAATTACGGGTACGATTCCGACTATACAACTGAAGCAACAGGCAATGCTGCACTTACACTGACAGAATTACCTTCCATACTGACTGATATCCGTACAGTTCCACCGATAGCTTACCCGATCTGGGCAGCATTTGATTCATCGAGTATGACCCCGTGGTACGGAGTATCGACAACTTATACGAATAACCTTGTGGGAAACCTTGTCGACCAGGGTTTTTATACCGACAGGGGTCGTACAGGAACATCGAATTTTGCACTTAATTTTGACATGGGAAAATGGATATCCGGACTCAGATCAACCACTTATTTTGGCTTTAATATCCATAACACTGTTCGTGTAGGGAAAGCCAATGACTATCTGGCATACACGGTTAACCCGAATACCCTTGCCCTTACACGTCATTCCGGTCACTCACTGGCAAAAATGGCTGACCTGTATAAGCTGATGGACTACTATTTCCAACGCTATATATTTTACCAGAGGTTCAATTATGCAAGGACCTTCGGGGAAAGCAGCATTCAGTCATCACTTACCTACAACCAGGTAGTTACATATATCAATGGTATTGAAGAACCTCACCGTTTCCGGAGTACCATAGGATCACTCCTCTATTCATTCAGGGACAAATATTCTCTTCACGGAGTATTGAATTATTCAGGGAATTCAACGTTTGCACAGGATTTCCGGTACATGCTGAACTGGGCAGTCGGCGGAAATGTAGTACTTATGGATGAAGGTACAAGCCTTGTGAATTACCTGAAAATCCGTGCTCAGGGGGGTGTTGCCGGGAATGAGACATACCAGTCTCCATGGCTCTTCCGTGACGACTGGAGCTCGACTTCGACCACAAGTACAACTTCCCCTTACGGGTTCGGACCGCTGACAACCGGCGCACCGACATGGTTCGGAACAACCCGTGAGGATGCTGTTCTGAGGGTCAATCTCAGCAGGACAGGCAACCCTATTCTCACATGGGAGACGAGAAACGAATTCAATGCCGGTATCGATGCAGTTTTATTCAATAACAGGGTCACTTTTGATCTGACCTATTACAACTGGCTTGTTGACGGTGCAATCTCACAGGTATCCAACATATTGCCATTACTTGCCGGATACAACGGAGCAAGACCGCGGCTCAACTACAACACCACCAGGTATAATGCCCTGGCTGCTGATGTTACCTTCACCCAGAGGGTTGGTGATGTTATTTTTAAACTTGGGGTAAATGCCACTACCTCAAGGGGAACAAGGGAAAAATATGATGAACCCGCCTACAGGGATGAATACCAGATCAGAACAGGCAAGGTTTCTGATGCCATCTTCGGCCTGAAGTACCTCGGAAAGTTTGAATCAGATGAAGATGCACAGGCAGGAAATGGTACCCCGGTCCAGATGTATGATGAGAAGCTATATAAAGGTGATCTGAAATATGCCGATATGAATGAGGATGGAGTCGTTGATGACCTTGACCAGACAATGATCGGCCACTCATCACCGCGACTTTACTATGCTCTGAACCTTTCCGTCAGATATGGGAACTTCGATTTGTTCCTTCTTGGAAACGGAAGAGCTTTTTACGATATCGCTCTTACCAATGCATATTACTGGAACGGATGGGGTGACAATAACTACTCGGAATTTGTGAGGGACAATATTGGCGGAGACTATCCGCGTCTTACCTATTACAAAGTGAACAATAACTTTGTAACATCCAATTTCTGGCTGAGGAAAGGAGACTATTTCAAGATCCAGAATGTGGAACTTGCCTATACGATACCATCAAACATGCTTCAGTTCATAGGAGGCCGTGCAGTTCGAATCTATTTAAGAGGTGCTAATCTGCTTACCTTCACCGGTATCAAGGATGTTGATCCTGAGTCGATAAATTCAGGAGTCACACTCTACCCGTTATTCAGGACATTCTCAGGCGGTGTTAAATTTAATTTCTAAACCATTGCAATTATGAAGACCAAGAAAAATTTAATATTCGGACTCATTTTAATTCTGCTGACCGCGTCCTGTAATGATATACTTGAGCCATGGCCTAATGGCGACTACGACAGTGAAGTTGTGTGGGAATACCAGAATTATATCCAGGGACTGATAAACAGGTGCTACGATAATGTTGCTGCCAGTTCAATAAACAGTTCGGCACGGAATTACAACGATAATGAAGGTGTTTACCTTGACGGAGTAACTGATGACGCAGTCATAACAAACTCTACAAATGTCATGCGCAGGTACGCCGTAAATACAATGACAACCTCGCTGGATCCGTTTGATACATACTGGGACCGTGATTACAGGTCAATCTCACAGTGTAACTACTTTCTGCAGGACAGGAGAGGTATCAATGTGAGGTACATGGTAAGAAAGGATTATAATGACCAGGTCAGGTATCGTCTTCAGGGTGAAGCCTTTGCTTTGCGTGCTTACTTTGAATGGGCGCTTCTTCAGAAATTCGGAGGAAAAGGCACCGATGGGCAGATGCTCGGATTCCCGATAGTTCTGGACCCTATTGATGTGAATGATGTGATCAACTATCCTCGCAATACTTACGATGAATGTGTGGCCCGGATCCTTGCCGACTGTGATTCAGCCCTGAAATATCTGCCTCTTGCTCACAGGGATTTCCTTTATCCGGCAGGCACCGACCTCCAATACCTCGGCGGTAAATTCTGGAACCGGTTTGACGATACCGGCGTATGGGCCATCAAAGCTTCTGTTTATCTGACATGGGCAAGCCCGAGGTTCAATCCGGGCAACATTACCGCACGCTGGGACAGTGCTGCCAAAATCTCGAAGCAAATCATCGATTTCAAGCTTAATGTGGACCAGATTGCCAGCGAGAACAGCTTCAGACCAGCTAATGCGGTTGTTTGGACCAACCCGAATTCGCCGGAGATCGTTTTTTCCACCCGTTATAACACAGGCAATACATCAATGGAAAGATTGTTCTATCCGAGCGGATTCCAGGGCGACGGTGCAGTTGGTCCTACCCAGGAACTGGTTGACGCATTTGGTGATGAGAACGGCTACCCGATCAACCATGATTCCACTGTTTATGATCCGGCTAAACCTTATGCAAAACGTGATCCCAGGTTCTACAGCGTCATCTGGTACAATACCGCACAAGCAAGAAGGCTCAGTAACAACAACGTAATGTACACCTTCGAAAATGCAAATGAAGGTACTGCCGCAGGAAAAGATGCAGCCGGTGCAAATGCTGAAAACAGCCGGACGAACTACCATATTAAGAAATATGTGTATATGGCCGTTAACTTCTCGGATAATCCGATAGTATCAGCGCCGCATTCGAAATTCATTCACCGCTGGTCACACTTCGTTCTTGCTTTTGCTGAAGCTGCAAATCATGTAACGCATGATCCGAATGTTGCACTTTACGGCCTTACCCCGAAAGATGCCATCAAGTTCATGAGGGCAAGAAAGACCTATGACGGCACAACTCCAAAATTCGACGTTACCGACCCGTACCTGAATGAAATTACAGCAGCAGGTGAAGATGCATTCGATGCTTTTGTTAAGAATGAGCGCAGGATAGAGACCTGTTTCGAAGGAATGAGGTTTTATGATCTGCGCAGGTGGACAACCGGTGACAATCGTGGCGAAGGTAACTGGGAATCTGTCATAAACAAACCGGTACATGGTGCTTATATTACGAGGACTGGCGCTTCATCCTATGAATATGATTTCGACTGGGAGGTGGAAGTGCGCGCTCTTCCTTCACCTTATAATCCCATACCCTACAGTGAAATGCTGAGGATGGATGCGCTTGTCCAGAATGAGGGCTGGCCTTCATGGAACTAAAACTTAAAAGAGATAATGATGAAAAAGATATTAGCATTAATAGTTCTTTCGATAGCGATGGTTTCATGCTACGAAGAGTATCTCCTTGACTACGTCTACACAGGTATTTACTTCCCGTATCAGCAGGATGTACGTACCTTTGTAGTGGGCGAAGGGATGAAATTTCAGGTAGGTGTCACACTTGGTGGAGTTAAGGATAATACCAGGGACAGGAATGTTGCTTTCACTCTTGATAATGAACTGATCACGCCTGCACGTCTGGCAAGCATGAAATCGGCTTCACAGGGGTACATTAAAAACGCAACAATACCTGTAGCCGCCCTTGAACTCCTGCCGGCGAACTTCTACCAGATGACTCCCAGCACCACGACAATGGTAATAAAGAAAGGCTGGTATACAGGTACAGTGGTAATCAAGGCTGATTCTGCAAGTTTCCTTGCTGACTCCGTTAAAACCAGAATGTCGTCATATGTATTGCCATTCAGGATCACCTCAGCTGATGCCGATACAATCCTGGAATCCAAAAGGATCAATGTCGTTGGCACCATGTATGAAAATATGTTGTTCGGTAATTACTGGCACGGCGGCTCGGCACTGGTAAAACGTCCAGGTAAGGCTGATACCACTTACAAATACTACACAGAGATCCCGACTCTTGAAAACCGGATATGGACATTAACGACTGAAGGGCCAACAACTCTGATTTGCAACGGTTACTCAAATGCAACAACTTCCGCCAGTGCAACTCAGATGAAGCTTGTTCTTAAAGGTACCACGATCCACCTGAGCACTGCAGAGGATTCAGATTTTGATTTCACTGCAGATGGTCCCTGTACTTACAATAGTGCCAGACTGCTGCAGGACAGAAGGATATACCTGAAGTACAAGTACACCGATACCGGAAACGGATATGAATGGTTTTGTACTGATACACTGCGTTTCCGCAACAGGATACGCGATGGTATTAATGAGTGGCAGGATGAAAATCCGGGACATTATGAGTAAACCTCACCCTAAATCCAATAGAAACACCGCTCCCGATGGGGCGGTGTTTTTTTT
>CAZKMH010000078.1:0-11786 GCA_964553395.1 uncultured Rikenellaceae bacterium
CAGACGTATAATAAAAGATATGGGGATTGATAATATCAGGCCTATCCATATTGACGCCCGCACCTATCTGAAGGTATGCACAATTAAATATGATGTTGTTTTTGCCGATCCGCCATATGATCTGCCATGGCTTAAAGAGATCCCCGACCTGATTACAGGATCAGGGATAATAAAAGAAGACGGATTCTTCATTCTCGAACACCCCGGAAAAATAGATTTCAGTGATCACAAATTGTTTTTCGAACACAGGAACTATGGCGGGGTCAATTTCAGTTTCTTCAGGGCATTCTGATGCTACTCATACATATTTTGAATATCGGTCTCTGACAATCCGGAGATAAGATCACTGAGTTTCCGTACCACTTCATTGAAGTATTTTTCTCCTTTCTCCCGGCTTGCTTTGGAAGGATCACCTATTCCCGTATCAGCGGTTACCTTTGACCATTTGCGTTCCGACCATGCCCAGCCTTCATTCAAAGCTTTAATCCTGAATTTCCTGGCTTTTCCTTTCCCCGCTTCATTCAATGGAAGGACCAGTTCCGGAGACAGAAACAAAAGTAGGCTTGTCTCCATTTCATCGGCATGTCCTCCCCCGTTTTCAAAAAACCGGGCCTGATCAACTGCCTGGTACCAGTTACAGGTACATATAAACATTTCAGGAAAACCCGCTCCCAGTTCTCTTATCATCTGTCTGAAGTCGTTGCCGCCATGTCCGTTTACAATCAGGAGTTTCCGTATTCTGTGTCTGTTCAGCACATCTGCTATATCCTTCAAGATGGCAAACTGGGTTCCCGGATTCATATTAATATTGACGCGGATATCGAGCTGGCCTGTGTTGACCCCGAATGGAATTGTTGGCAGTACCAGTATTTTGGCGCCACTTTTATACGCATTTTCGGCCGCTTTTCTGACGATTCTTTCTGTTTCGATATTATCAGTACTGAACGGCAGGTGCAGATTATGTGCCTCAGTTGCACCCCATGGAAGGATTGCCAGTTCAATAGCTGCGTCCTTTATTGTTTTCCAGTTAGTCTCAGCCAGGATGTACGGATTCATAAATATCAGCTTTTTAAGATATTAATAAGGTAGTCAGATCTGCAGGTCAAGATCCGGGAGTATATGCAAGACCGGCAACTGGTACCTCTTTTGGAATATCGACAGGTCCGAAGGTAAATGATTGTGGCCCTAGTTTCATGTCAGAGTTCATCATTTCTTCGAATGTTACCTCTTTCCCGGTATAAGCAGATACACGCCCCATAATTGCTACCAAACTTGATACTGCAACATCCTCCACGTCATTTATCAGTTTCCCTGTACGGATTGCCGTAACAAAATCGATCTGCTCCTGAAGGTGAGGCTCTACACTTACAATACTTCCCGGTTTACCGTCTTTATCAGGAGGATATTCATATTTCCAGATTTCATTGCCGGCAAGGTCAAGAATGGTACCCATGCAGTCACTTGAACCTTTTGTTCCCTGCATTCTATCGGACACATTGGGTGTACAGCCATTTATCTGGCGGCACATACTGTGGAAATGTATTCCGTTTTCAAACACAAAATCAACGCTGAAGTTATCATACTGATCCCCGGTAACACGACGCAGCCTGGAACCAAAACCATTGGCTTTAACAGGATGTGATCCCGTAAACCAGTTCATCTGATCGATGTTATGAACATGTTGCTCCACTATATGGTCACCGGATAGCCAGCACCAGTTAACCCAGTCGCGGATCATATACTCCAGTTCAGTCCATTCAGGATTTGGATCCCGATGCCAAAGTTTACCCATATTGAAATAAATATTCCCGCCTACTATTTCTCCGATAGCACCCTGAGCCACCTGCTGCCAGTTGGCAACACGGTCGCGCTGGTGACGATAATGGGTACCTGAAACTACACATAGTTCCATACTTTTGGCTTTCTGAGCTGTGGCCATGATTGATCTTGCTCCTACCGGATCAACACAAACAGGTTTTTCCACGAATGCATGTTTTTTTGCCTGGATTGCGGCTGCCAGATGCTGCGGGCGGAAGTATGGTGGTGTTGCATCCAGAATAATATCAACACCGGAATCAATGACTTTCTGATAAGCATCGAAACCCACAAAACACTTATCGGGAGCAACTTCCATCCCTTTTGCTTTCAGAATCGCGGCTCTGCAATTGTCTATTCGGTCCTGGAATGTATCTCCAAGCGCAACAATCTGAAGATTGGGTCCGGCGTCAAGGAAGTTGATCGCAGCACCTGTGCCCCGGCCACCACAACCTATGAGGCCGGCTTTAAGAATTGGCCCGTCGGGGGCCTGATCAAGCAGAACCGGAATTTCCACACTCTTTTTAGTTACACGGGTGCAGCCGGTAATGATACCGGGAACAACAACTCCTGCTGCTCCTATTGTTGCTGCTTTTCCAAGAAAATTGCGTCTTGAGATACTTGATTTTTTCATTTCAGGTCAGTTTTATTGAATTACTTATTAAACTTTAAATTTACAATTTAAATTATCTGAACGGCTGGAATCCGGATAAAATAGATGTCGGATAATTAAAACAGATAGCTTTAAATTTGTGGTATTTTCAGCATCAGTTAAAAAAATTTGCTTTGTTTGAGCATCTTTGTTAATTTTATGATCAGAAAACTCGTATTGAAATTAAATTCTTATGAACAAGAATTCTTTTTTAGTTGAGTTGATTAAAAGCGGACCATTCAAAATCCTGATTATTGTTATTTTACTTATAATACTCGGAGTGGTCATTTCAAACCGCAGGAAAGAAACAATACAGATGAAGGAGGATGTACTGTATCTCCCTCCAAAAACCAATGAATAAGCAAAGAGGCACTCGATAAAAAAATTAAAATCTTTTGCTCTCAATTACCGGGTATGGTCTGTTATATCCTTTTACAGCGTGCCAGATGATCCTGTTAAATGTATCCTCATCGATCCGGTCGACATCATTCAGGTCCTGCTCCAGGGATTTCTGAGCCCAGTACAGCTGATCGCCCGTCAATGAAGTCAGCGGAGGATTGATCTGATCAAGCGGTATATTGTTTTTCAAAGCCTTATAGGGTGAGAAATCAGGGTTACCGGTGAAGCAGTCGGCCATTGCTTCTGCGGTCATGTCGAGCTGGTTCATCGGTGGTAATCCAAGGATATTTTCGATGGTCCGGACCATATTAATTTGCGAATAGTAAGTTGAAACAACTTCGCCCCTCTTTGTATACGGGCTTATTACCATTCCTACGGTCCGGTGACCGTCAATATGATCAAGTCCGGCCTGCGGATCATCTTCGGTCACAAGGATACAGGTCTCTTTCCAGAACTTACTATTGGATATGGCTTCAACAATCTGACCGAACGCAAGATCGTTGTCTGCAACAGCTGCCCTGGGTGTTGGTTGTCCGGGTCTGGTGCCCGAAGTATGGTCATTGGGCAGCAACATGATTATGAAATTCGGGAAGTTATTGTTCTTTTCATATTCCTTCAGCTCTTTTATGAATTCAGCAGCCCGGTAGACATCCGGCACTTTATTGGGAAATCCCACATAGGTCGGACAAAGATACGGAGTAAGCTGCTCAAGATTTGCTTTTGCACGAATCTTTATCTTTCCTGTTCCATCCAGAAAATCTTTGTAAATATCTGTAAATGTAGCGCTTGAAGGTTCAATTATTGCATTTACAAATTCCCCGTAATTGCGGAAAGTCAGTCCATGGCTCAGAACATTATCCCAGATGAAACCCGAGCTGGCATAAGCAAGTGCGTCTTCGCCATCGTAAGGATAGCTGCGTGTGAATCCTCCGAATGACTTTTCAAGGTAATCCGTAACATATGCTTCGTCAGTCCACTGATGGCCGTCGGCGCTTAAAACACCGCTGCAGTAAAAGTTATCCAGAAGTACAAATGTTTCAGCCAGGAGATGGTGATTTGGAGTAACTTCCCTGCCGAACTCCACAAGGCTTGTGTCGCCGTCACCCTGGGGCATGTCGCCAAACACCTGGTCATATGTACGGTTCTCCTTTATTATATACACGACATGTTTGAAGACTGACGTCTGGTCAGGCAATTCAGGTACGGGGACTTTCTTCCTGCTGCTTTCAGTCGGGTGCAGCTCTTTAAGCATTTCAGCATACGAATTGTTAAGCTGAACGGTCTCTGTCATCTTCTGAAGTTCGCGATTTCCGGGGACTCTGATCATTGATACCGAACCCTGGTGATCGTGGGAATTGTATCCTTTCCTGTCAGTCCTCTGGTTGCGGGATCCGTTTCCTTTTACATTAGCAATGTAGAGATTATTTCCCCTTTTATTCAGAACAACCGACCCCGGATACCAGCCTGTCGGGATTAAACCCAATACTTTGGCCGGTGCTTCTGTCTGAATGACACATATCGCATTTTCTGTACTGTTAGTAACATAAAGATATTTCCCATCAGGCGATACAGTGAGGTCTCCGGGTCCGCTGCCGAAAGGAATCTCATCGCTCATGTGCACGGATATTTTATCAGATACCTCATCACGTTCCGTATCGATCACGGATATAATATCACTGTTAGCGCAGGCAACATAAAGTTTTTTATGATCCGGACTTAATGCCATCCCGGAAGGGTGAAGGCCGACTTCGATAACTTTTGTCTGCACTTTCCTGTCAAGATCCACGACGGATACTGCCCCGTTATTTGCGATTCCTGTTTTCGGATCGACCAGCACATTACTTCCCGATGTGGTATAGACAGATTCTCCTTCAAGGGGCTGGCGGCCGCCCCAGTTGCTCACATATGCCTTAGATGATGAAGTACATAAAACATCGAACGGAGCAATACCCACGGGAATTTCGCTAATTGATTTATTAGCCAGACTAACTATCCCGAGGGAGTTGTTCCTGCTGAGTGTGACAAATATCTTATCCCCGCTCTCACTGACAGCAACTCCTCCCGGAGCAGGAAATCCGCCGATTGACGGACCCGGTAATACAACAGGATCCTCCCATTGCAGGATATTGCTATTATCCCGGCTTGCCACACAAATGCGATTTTCTGCGTCGGTTGCATAAATCCTGCTTCCATCAGGGGAAATGCAGATGCCGGTGAATGAAGCGCCGCTCCTTCCATATGGCAGCGATTGCAGGACCGTCCTGTCGCTTAACCTTATCAGATCAAGGTCGGACCTGTTTTTTACCAGGAGGAATCTTTCATCAGGTGTCAGGATCAGATCCACAGGCCTGCCGGGAAGAAAAACCTGGAATCCTGCGGGACGTAAAAGCTGGTTTGTCGGGACCAGGATGCTACCATCAGGCTGGGTACCGACTTTCAATGCGAGGGCACTTCTCTGTTCTTTTTCTTTGCATCCTGATATCAGGGCCAGTGCTAATATCAAAGAGGTGAGGGTGATTGTTTCTTTATTCATTTTTGGGAATTATTTTAAATTAATTAATGTTTGCGGCTTGCGGCTTGCGGCTTGCGGCTTGCGGATGCCGGTTCTGATTATCTGAGTGACGCTCTCTTTTTCATCCATCTCTCCCTGAGCCTGAAAGAGTCGAAGCCAAGATAATTTCCACCCGAATTGTCATTTTTTCCTACAAGTTCAAGACGGATTGTATGCTTACCCTTTTTAAGAGTTGTGCTTCCCAGGTAATAATCCTTCACCAGGATATTTTTCGAATAAAAGTCGATGATCTTTATATTTTCTGCGGGTGCATTGAAATCCATATCAATGGTCATCGGGACATTCGGGACAGCAACACCATCGATAAATATCTTATAAATACCATAGTCGACAGAATGTGTCATTCTGATAACAAGGCCTCTTGATTCTTCTTTATCGATCTCGATGTCGGTCTCAAGCCATGCCCTGTCTCCCAAAGGTTTAAAGAATATCTGTCCGTCGCCCGTCCAGTCGTAGCCGCTTTGCAGTTCTATTTTTCCAGGGGAATGACGAACGGTTTTCATCATATCTTTTCCTTCAAAAATAAGATCGAGCTCCGGCAGAACTCTTTCAGAATAAGACGGCAGGCTGGTAAATCGTTTGGGCTGTCCGATCTGATACCAGAAAGCAACAGTTGCCATATCATCCTCACGTTCAACATGGCCATCGACTTTCCCTGTCTCAGTTTCGTCGGCCGATATCCATCCGTTGTGTTCAATTTTAAACTTAATTGATTTACCGAACCTGACAGGATCATTAATATGCCAGCGGTAAAGGGTAAACCTGACCCCAAGATCCTCCTCTGAATCCATACTTTTGTACGGACAACCGAAATATGGGGTCATATTCTGATTGAATCCCCATGCGCACAGAAAGTAATCTTCGGTACCCGTGCCCCAGATCGAAGGTTCTTCTTCGCCATCAATACAAAATTTGGCATCCCCTTCGCCAAACCAGTAAGGGCTTCGTGACCTGACAGACATTACTGTTCCAACATAGTGACCCTGCCCTTCTGCATCAAGTATCAGGTAGTCATCTCCTGTCTTTTCGGGATATTCCTGCCGGTACTGAGCGCAGAAATATGCTGTATTACGGGGCAATTTAGCGACTTCAGTATAGTCGATCTGGTAGTAAAAGCTTCTTACATTTTTATTACCATCGTTAGTTGCTGTGATTCTGGCAGACTTATGGAACGGCATTTTCCAGAAGCAGTTATAACCATCGCCGCCCTCAACGCACACCGGAATTGATATTATCTCGTTTCTCAGTCCGAATCCTGCGGCGAAAAAGTCTCCAAGAGGAGATTCAACGGCAGGCTCCGAAGCATCATCCCAGTAAATCCTGAGGACAATCTCGGCAGGGTTGGCTGACCCGCCTGCTTCAAGCCAGTTTGGCCTTGCTTCATTAAATGTCAGCCAGATATGGTTGATTATCGCCGGACCTTTGATATTTGCAAGCTCGGCAGTTTCACCTGGTTTAATATACTGAAGCCTGTCGGCATTGCTGAAATCAGGCGCATGGGAGCTCACAGCTCCCGACCTGCCGTTTACTACAGCTGCTATGCCCAGATCGTGGTTTTCATGACTGCCCGAACAGGACACCAGTACAGCAAAAAACACTGTAATAGCCTCAATATAAGCATGTAATCTGTGTTTCATAATATCAGGTTTAAGAAGTATCAGACAGTAATAAGTTTTAGAATTGGAAATTATTAAAATAATGTGAGTCTGACAATATAAAATAAAAAAATATGAGATTAACGGAAATGTCTGATCCGATTCAGAAAATGTTAATATCTAATGGCCTATTGTTCAAACAAAGCACATTTCTGTCATTATGGGCGTAAAGATTTGTCTGAAATTTACGTCAACTATCATGAAGAAGATCAATTTATTATCAGTTCTCTGTTTACTCGCAATGTCATGTTCCGTGACAAATGTATCTGTCGTCCAGGAAGACCAGGTGTTCCTTACACGCAGGTATGCCGGTAATTTTGTCGACTATATCTATTCACAGCCGGATAAATTCGGCGATCCTCCTCTGATATGGATTAAGACCACCCTTGAAGATACATATGGCGAAATATCAGCCTATTCAAAAATTTGCAAATTCCAGCCAGGGGAAAGATTATACATCCGGAGGATTTATGCCAGATCAGGCGGAGTCTTCGGATCATGGGTATACCAGATAGAATCGGATATCGATAAAACAAACTATATGTTAAGCCAGTTTCAGTACGAAAATAAGATACTGGTTCAATCATTGTACTGATACAGGAATCAGACTTCGTTTTTTAAAATATTGAAACCAGGAATAATCCTGTTAATATAAATTTCAGCAGCACCCCCATCCCAATAATCAGGTAAAACCATAATCTGTTTTTCTTTTTCATATTTCAGGCATTCCGGATATAATTAACAAATAATTGCTCTGTTTGTTAAAACTGAGATCAATTTATTTTAATATGGAATCTCTGCCTGTTATCAAATAGCGGAGATAAAGGCACACTGCCAGGGGTGAAATGATCTTTATGCTGTTTTACAGATTTATTAATTTGAATTTAATCCAATCTTAATACTGTTTTAATCTGCTCTGGATTTTAATGGTCTAATTTGGTCATTCACAAATCCGGCAGATGGTTGCCGTTAATTGAAACATTGACTTATTTAAAACAAGTATTATGAAAATTCCAGCACACTCGAAATCTAGAAATGGAGCCAGATTGGTCCGGATTGATGAAACAACCTGGATTGAGACGGTTGCCGATGTGCCTGATAATGTTGCACGTGATAAATTTATGGAGAAAATCGCAAGAAGATCTGCAGGAACCATCGGACAACCTGTAAGAAATGTAGCTGTCGGATAAATTCATTTCAGGATCAGGATTCCGGGAGTTGATGAAACCTGACAAAATCAAAAGCTTCTTCCTCCAGAGGATTATTACGGTAATTTCCGGCATTTAAGAAACCAATTCCATAATCAGAGGCAAATCTTGCCTCACTGTCACCACGCTTTCTGACCTGGTCGGCATGAACAAGTTCATGCATTAGTATATTCAATCCCTCATTTGTACTTTCCGGGCTTGTACCTGCATAATAAATCGTATAACCGAATGTCATAGCGACATATTCAGCTCTTCGTTTTAACCAGTTTGCAGGTATTGTTGATCGAGGTTTAATTCTTATGCGCACTAAATCAAGAAATGGAAATAGCGGTTTCATTATCTCAATAGTTTCTGAACCAAGCCCTTGCTTTCTGATCTTAATATTAGAGATTCCGGCAGCCAGTTTTGCAGTCATATAAACGAATACACCGCCTGCGCTCCCGGCTACTACTTTCATTAATGAAAAGATACTCATTAGTCTTCGCAGTTTTTTACCTTTGCAAATAAAAACAATTAAAATGAAAGGACTCTTTTCCTTTTTGCTTACCATTTCACTGACTGCCGTTTCATTCTCCCAGGACAGGGTTACAGGACACGATTTTGCTACCAGGTCAGAGGTGATCGCCCGCAACGGGATGGCAGCGACCAGTCAGCCGCTGGCCACACAGGTTGCCCTTGATATCCTTAAGAAAGGAGGAAATGCCATTGATGCTGCAATTGCAGCAAATGCTGTTCTTGGTCTTGTCGAACCAACCGGATGCGGTATGGGTGGTGATCTTTTTGCTCTGATCTGGAGCGCGGACAGAAAAAAACTCTACGGACTTAATGCAAGCGGACGCTCACCAAGATCGCTCAGGCTTGATTATTTCAAGGATAATGGTTATGAATTCATCCCGTCACTCGGACCATTGCCGGTTTCCGTACCAGGATGTGTGGATGGCTGGTTTGAAATGCATGAGATGTTTGGCAAACTTCCTATCAGGGATATACTTCAACCTGCTATAAATTATGCACGTGAAGGCTTTCCTGTCTCTGAAGTCATAGCTTATTATCTTGACAGGGGAACAAAGGCTCTTGAAGAATATCCCAACATAAAAGAGGTCTATATGCCAGGCGGAAAAGCTCCTGCCAAGGGTGAGATATTCAGGAATCCATTACTGGCGAATACCTTTGAAAAGATCGTCAAGGGAGGCAGAAATGAATTCTACAGGGGAAGCATAGCCCGTGACATTGCTGATTTCGTAAAAAAGCAGGGAGGGTTTCTTACATTTGATGATATGTCGCGCCACCATTCCGAATGGGTGGAGCCTGTTAATACTGTATACCGCGGGTATGAAGTGTGGGAACTGCCGCCGAATGGTCAGGGTATAGCTGCTCTCCAGATGCTCAATATACTTGAGGGTTTTAATATCAGGGAAATGGGATTCGGGTCACCGGAATATATTCACACATTTACCGAAGCCAAAAAGCTTGCCTTCGAGGACAGAGCTAAGTATTATACCGATCCGCTTTTCAACAATGTTCCTGTAAATCAGCTTATTTCAAAGAAATATGCCGCTGAGAGGCGCAAACTGATCAATCCGGAAAGAGCTGCCAGAGTCTATGACGCTGGGGTGATTGAAGCCGGTAATACTATTTACCTTACAGTCGCTGATAAAGCCGGCAATATGGTATCACTCATTCAAAGCAATTACCGTGGTATGGGTTCAGGGATGTGTCCGACCGGCCTTGGTTTTGTTTTACAGGACAGGGGTGAGATGTTCAGCCTCGCGCAGGGGCATGCAAACGTTTATGCACCAGGCAAAAGGCCGTTTCATACAATCATTCCGGCTTTTATAACAAGGAAAGGTATCCCATGGATCAGCTTCGGGGTTATGGGAGGAGACATGCAGCCACAGGGGCATGTTCAGATTGTTGTCAATCTTATTGACTTCGGAATGAACCTGCAGGAGGCTGGCGATGCTCCAAGGATCTATCACACCGGCTCCTCGGAACCCACAGGGCAGCAGATGACGGATGGCGGTTTCCTGATGCTTGAAAGCGGTTTCAGAACCGAAGTGATTCAGAAGCTTATGTCAATGGGTCACAAAATCCAATGGAACCTGGGTGGTTATGGCGGTTACCAGGCTATCCTGCGGGATGAAAAGACCAAAGTTATGTACGGCGCCTCCGAATCAAGAAAAGACGGACAGGCTGCCGGGTATTGAGCGTAGAGCGTAGAGCGTTGAGCGTTGAGCGTTGAGCGTTGAGCGTTGAGCGTTGAGCGTTGAACAGTTGAGCGTTAGAAACCAGGACCCAGGACCCAGCACCCAGTACCCGGAACCTTATATTGTCATCTGCATCTCAGGTTTAACTTCCCTCACTTCGAGTACCTGCGTATTTCCCCCGGTTTCAAGGTTGATCCCGTGAGGTTTGTTGGTTTTCCATGAACCTCCTGTAAAATCAGGCACATCTATGGAATTTGACCTGTTTGCCACCGACCATTCACTTAACGGTGCGATCGAGCTCCAGAGTGCCCCGTCATAAACATCATGATCAAGAGGCAGTCCGTTCCTGAGACAATCTATCAGGCGCCAGTCCATAATGAAATCCATCCCACCATGTCCACCGACTTTTTTGGCCATTTCGCCAATGCGTCTGATAATCTCAGGGGTGAATTTTTCCTGAACATCTTTCATCTCGTCATCATTTAACCAGTTGTGGTTAAGCGCAATACGTTCAACAGGGTATTTAACCGCTGCTCCTGAGGTACCGCTTATCAGGTGAATCCTTGAGTATGGACGCACTGATGACACATCGTGTTGAATCATTATAGTTCTTCCAAGGCTTGTGTGCACGGTGGTTGTGTTCATGTTACCCCTGAAGTTTTTGTTGGCAAATTCGGAATAGAACGGATCGCCTGCAGCCAGCTGACCTGCATGTTTTCCCATAGTAAAATCGGAGCTGGACATTGATGTCAGATATTCCATTTTGTCTCCCCTGTTGATATTCATGATCTGACAGACCGGGCCAAGTCCGTGCGTTGGATACAGGTTACCGTTACGGTCAGCATTCTCCCTGAGACGCCACATATTTGTATAGCCATTGTCACCCTGAATATTATCATCTGGTTTAGCAAAGTTCAGTTCAACAAGGTTGTGAATATAGGCTCCTTCACCATGAACAAGATCCCCGAACATTCCCTGACGGGACATATTGAGAGTTAACAGTTCAAAGAAATCATAGCAGCAGTTTTCCAGCATCATACAATGCTTTTTCGTTTTTTCCGAGGTCTCAACATGCTGCCAGGCTTCATCGATTGTTTTTGCGATAGAAACTTCACTCACAGCGTGCTTCCCGTTTTCCATAGCATAAACTGCCATAGGAGTATGAAGTTCCCATGGTGTGCAGATATAGATCAGATCGAGGTCGGTAAGTTCTACCATTTTCTTCCAGATATTTTCATCACCGAAGAACTCCTGGGCCGTAGTTCTTCCAATCGTGGA
>CAZKMH010000079.1:0-2869 GCA_964553395.1 uncultured Rikenellaceae bacterium
GTAGAGCAGCTCCTTCTCAGGAATAGTGCCATTGAAGATTTTTTCCAGACTCTCCTTAACCTGAAGCGGGACCCGGTCGGAAGCCTCTTCATAGAAGCCTTTATCTGAACGGGCAAGCAATTTTGCCGTTTCCTCGCGGAGTATTGTTTCGGGGCTAAAAAGAAGTGCAACAATTGATTGTGCAAGATCCCTGTTTTTAATTTCCGGCATCCTTCTGATGACGCAGGCCCTGATCCAGACGCCAAGAAAATTATAGTCGCGGTTTATAATATCTTCAGCAAGTTTTTCATAATCACTGACTTCACCGGGGAAGAATCTGTGAAGAATATTCACTTTCCTCCTGTCTGAAATTACATCGAACAATGTTCTCAATTTGGGTTTAACCGTTTCATCAGCCACAATATCGATCATTTCAAGAGCATGCCTCACACTCTCATGTGTCCCGGAATTGATATTCTCCCGAATATTTTTCATGCAGGCTGCATCATATGTTATTGAAAGGAGATCAAAGAGAAATGAGCCCCATCTTTCAATATCCTTATTTATTGCTTCGAGAAGCAACGGATCGCCTTTCCTTTTAATTGTAATCCTTGCAGATAAGTTCCATGTCAGGATTCCGGTTACATCAGATATCATACCCAGAAGCCTCTCTTTTTCTTCTTCCCTTATTTTGTAATTACATTTTGCCAGGCTCTTCACTGCAGCCTCCCGGCTCTGCCGTGGTCCCGACCAGAGCAGTGAAAAGAGGAATTCTTCATTATCAGGATTGCCGGTTGATCCGAGCAACCTTAGAATTGCTTTGCTGATTTCAAAATTCCCCGATGTTCTGAAATAATATCTGCGCAGCGCTTCATCTGCCTCCTTTCCAAACGCTCTCAGAGCATCGGCTGCACGGGGTTCAAGAGCAGGATTTCCTATGCATTCGCATACTTCGGGAAGCAATAAGGTCATATGGAATTTCCTGATAATATAGAGAGCGATCATTCTCATATCAGATTTTCTGTCCCGCATCAGTTTTAATAAATCTGAAGTTTGGGGTCTGCGGGATTCTGCCAGCAAAAAAATTGCTTTGGCCTGCCTGTCGAGTTTTTCACGGGGTGCCGATAAAAGGTTGTCGAGATTTGTTATTATTTCCGCCGATCTCTGCCGTGTCTCCATTTCAACACCTGTTCCTGTCTTTATTTTTTTTAGCGCCGGTAATAAATTTATATCCTGTTTAATATCCGCCTGATCCAGTATTTCCTTAAAATAGTACTTGTTGTCATTACTCTCCAGGTATCTGAAATCACCGGTAATCAGGTTGAAATAATCCTCCCCGAATGTTATCCCTGCCGAAAATCTGTTTTTAAGGTTTCCGGATAACCTTTTAAAATTCTTATCCGGTGTTTCCCGATCCTGAATTGCTCTTGTCTTCAGAGCAGAATTTTTGTACCGTTCGTAAAGTTTCAGGCCGGCCAGAATCCATAAAAGGGCAATAACGATCAATACAACAGGAAAATGAATGAGCTTTATGAAGCTGAGCAAGCCCAGTCCTGCCAGAATTAATCCTGATAATACAACAGCGATTTCATTCACCACTGTTGCCATAACGGTTTTTGCTGTCTGGTGCATCTTTTTTTCAAAAACCTGTGATATGATCTTAACCGATGGGAATTCGACTGATTCTTTAAGTGATCCGGAAAACAGACGGTTTAAAGCCAGTAGTATGAAGAAAAGCAAGAACCCGGCTGTTGCGGGAGTATATCCTCCCGTGAATCCCGTTATAATTGTAAAGGCAGTTATAAGTGCGATCAGAATTGGCGTAATAATAAGAGCCGATCGCAACCCGAACGTTCTCATGAAGTATGGAAAAACAAAGAATTTAATCATGAGTGTGAAGACCATTACACTCCCGGTGAATAAACCCAGAAAATGTGCCATATCTTCGGAGGCCGGGTACTGAACCCTTGTGACTGCCATAAACGAATACTGAATAAAAAGGGCTGTCATTACCGGGAATACGCAAAAAATTACCAGACTTCTAAGAAGTGTATCCTCACGTAAACTGCCTGAAAATGGATTAACTTTTATATCAGTAGAAGTTGTCTCCAAATTCTCTTCTGATTGGTTAAGAATATGGGATCCCTTTATTATCTGCATAATTGTAACAGCCAGGACAGCTATCGCACTGGTAAGCAATATATTAATTGGCGTTATGTTCAGGAAGAGCAGAATCGGGATTGCATAACAGCTTAAGATGATACCGCTTATCAGTCCGCCTTCCAATATCGGTATAGTGTTATTTCCGTTGCGGACCGTATCGGAATCATTCATAACAGCCCGTATTCCCAGCAGTACCAGGAAATTCAACGGACCCAGCATAACAAAAACCATAAAAAACACAGACCCCACGGGAATTATAAGCAACAAAATCCACGACAAAAATGTAACTACAGTACTAAATATGAAGGTGACCCCGGCTAAATTTCTGAACCGATTGTTAATCAGGTACCTTGAATAAAGTAAGATAAGAATGATTCCTGCCAGGCCTGAAATGACATACGCTCTTGCCATAATCTTCTCATCAAAAACCGACAGGAAGAGAGAATGAGCGATTACATCAAATGTTCCAATGAAGATTCCTACAAATAAGGATTGAACCAGCAGGTATGTTAATCCCGACTCCTCAGCGGCCCTGTTACTGATTAGTCTGAACAACCTGTCTTTCATAAGAGTTCAACTGGTTATAAACATTCACTAAAAATAAGAATTAAATATTACCTTATTCTTCAATCCGGATCTTTTTTTACGAATACCTGCGCTTTCCGGTGATCTGAATGAAAAATACCAGATAATTATGATAAATAATACTGCCAATAATCAAAAAGAA
>CAZKMH010000079.1:2879-9464 GCA_964553395.1 uncultured Rikenellaceae bacterium
AAATACCAGGTAATAAATAGGGTCAGTTGCCTGACCCTGAATTAATTATCGATTTCAACAGATCTATATTCAGGCTTATACCATCAACAGTTAAGTTTGCCCTGCAGTACCATTTTTCACGGTAAGCAAGTTTTTCTTCAATAAAAGCGGGAAGCCTTTCATCGGGAACATTCCTCAATAAAGGCCTCTCTCCTGATGATCCGAGGAGTCTGCCTGCCAGCTGGGCAGGAGTCATCTTAAGGTAAACAGTCACGCCTGTGTTAAGCATAAAATCCATATTATCACCGTGGCATGGGGTACCTCCCCCTGTTGAAATAACCGTTTTTACAAGCTGCCCGGAGCTTTTCAGGACATCGCTTTCGATCTTCCTGAAATGATCCTCGCCATCCTGAGAAAATATTAGTGGAATTGTTTTGCCGGCAAACTCTTCAATTTTGCGGTCAAGATCAATAAATGACCATCCAAGCGCTGACGCCAGCCGCTTCCCGGCAGTCGACTTGCCGCTTCCCATAAAACCGATTATATATATCAGGTTTTTCTCCGGCATTACAGTTCAAGTTTCATCTGGGCAGGATCCTGTCTTGGCGGGATCTGCGGTTTACTATCCTCCTCATCCTCCTCAGTAGTCTGTTCAATAACAGCACCCTCCTTCTTTACAATGGGCTCTATCTCCTGAATATTTTCTATCATGAAGCTGGTGAGTCGTTTCCCCCTGGCTTTATAACTCTTAACCCCTATAAATTCTGCAACCTCAATTATAGCATTTTCACGGTTTTTATGCTTCCCCCCGAAATGGAGCTCGAAACGCGGATATTCAACTTCAGTGATACTGATAAGCTTTGACTCCGGATTTTCATTGATAAAGCATTGCGGTTTTTCCGATTCCTCTATCATGAACCTTTTAACATAATAATAATTCTGATCAGCGTCCCAGTATACTGCTGAATACACTTTCCCGGGCCTGAATTTTTCAATTATAAGAATATTATCTTCATAATGGTTCGAAAGGTCAAAGCCGGTATGCCTGAAGAATCCATTTTTGGTTACCACAAGGATCTTGTCATCGCCTCCGAATTCCCCCAGGAAATTACCCCTGCAGTCAACATTGAGCCTGAATACTGCATCATCAAACCAGATTTTCCTTCCCCCGAGGGTCGAAAGTCCCTTTTCTTTCAGCGCTATTTTCTGAACAGTATGTTTTGTAAGTATATTCCCCAATGAGGATTTTCCCTTTATTCCAAGCTGCCCGAAATCAAATTCAAAAACAAGTTTTTTCAATCTGGCTTTTGGCTTGTGATGAATCCTGATCACTTCGGCCTCACCATTCGGATTTGCACTGAAATAGACAATCTTCGATCCCGGGATTCCGCGTGTGAGATTATATTCCTTGTCACGTGTCAGTCCTGTTATGGCACACCGTTTAGTCAGTAGCGGGCCATCCTTGCCATCCTGGTATACTATATTATATATTGTGCGCTCGTCATTCTTCAGAAAAACCTGGGCATATAAAATATCACACCCCACAAAAACCTTGTCTGCTACTTTTGTGATCAGGTAACTGCCGTCTTTCCTTATAACAATGATATCGTCAATGTCGGAACATTCGCATACAAACTCGTCCTTCTTAAGACCGGTCCCTAAAAATCCTTCCTTGTAATTAATGTAGAGTTTGGCATTGACTGCAACAACTTTTGTAGCCTGTATCGTATCAAAGCTCCTGATCTCAGTCTTTCTTTCCCTTCCTTTTCCAAACTTCTTTCTAATCTGTTTAAAATAGTTTATTGTGAAAGGTATGAGGTTCTGCAGATGGTTCTTAACTTCTTCCAGTTCAATATCAATACCTTTGATATGCTCATCGGCCTTTTTTACATCATACTTTGATATACGCTTTATCTTTATCTCGGTAAGCTGAATTATATCCTCCCTTGTCACCTCTCTCAACAATCTCTTTTTGAAAGGCTTAAGTCCGTCATCGATTGCCTTGATGACGCTCTCCCAGGTTTCACTCTCTTCTATGTCCCTGTAAATTCTCTCCTCAATAAAGATCTTTTCAAGGGATGACATATGCCATTCCTCCTGCAGCTCATTTTTTCTGATCTCCAGCTCAGCCTTCAGCATTTCAACCGTTTTGTCGGCGGAGTGCTTCAGGATTGCGGTTACACCCATGAAGGAGGGTTTGTTCTCCGTTATAACGCAGGTATTCGGTGAAATTGAGTATTCGCAATCGGTCAGAGCATAAAGAGCATCAATAGTTTTGTCGGGAGAGACACCAGGCATAAGATGGACCACAATCTCAACATTAGCAGATGTGTTGTCATCTATTTTCCTGATTTTTATTTTTCCCTTTTCGCTTGACTTTATGATTGATTCAATCAGGGTAGTTGTAGTCTTGCCGTAAGGTATCTCGGTGATTACAAGTGTTTTTTTATCGATTTTTTCAATCTTTGCCCTGACTTTTACCACACCTCCTCTCTGGCCGTCGTTGTATTTTGATATATCAATATATCCGCCTGTCGGGAAATCAGGGTAGATCTCGAATTCATTTCCCTGAAGATAATTTATCGTGGCATCTATCAGCTCCAGGAAATTATGGGGCAGAATTTTTGAAGCAAGTCCGACGGCAATGCCTTCGACGCCCATTGCGAGAAGAAGCGGGAATTTTACCGGCAGTGTTACCGGTTCCTTGTTTCGACCGTCGTAAGAGAGCTTCCACTCGGTTATTTTAGGATTGAAGACAACATCCAACGCAAATTTGGAGAGTCGTGCCTCTATGTATCTCGGAGCTGCAGCACCGTCGCCTGTCAGAATGTTGCCCCAGTTACCCTGAGTTTCTACAAGAAGATCTTTTTGTCCAAGCTGAACCAGTGCATCACCAATTGAGGCATCACCATGAGGATGGAACTGCATTGTATGACCAATTATATTGGCTACCTTGTTGAAGCGGCCGTCATCCATCCGTTTCATTGAATGAAGGAGACGCCTCTGAACAGGCTTTAGTCCGTCAAAAAGATCAGGAACGGCACGTTCCAGAATGACATAGGAGGCATAATCGAGGAACCAGTCCTGGTACATACCGGAAAGTGCGGTCACTGAATGCAGTGCAACCGGCCCCTGTTCAATATCTTCTCCTCCTTCGGGATATTCAGAATCCAGTTCTAACTCTTCCATAAATCACGCCTGATGCTTTCCTCTTCTAATTTTTATTATTCTTCTTCAATAAGATCAGTTTCGATCCTCAGGTTCTCAATTATAAAATCCTGTCTTTCAGGTGTATTCTTCCCCATATAAAATTCCAGGTATCCGTTTACGGCATCATATTTCTTCATGCGGACAGGCTCAAGATGCATATCTTTTCCTATGAAATGTATGAATTCATCGGGTGATATTTCTCCAAGACCCTTAAATCTTGTCATCTCAGGATTCGGACCAAGTGCAGTGATCGCTTTTGACTTCTCCGCCGGAGAGTAACAGTATCTTGTCTCCTTTTTATTTCTTACGCGGAACAGCGGGGTCTGAAGAATATAAACGTGCCCTTTCCTTACAAGGTCGGGGAAGAACTGAAGGAAAAAGGTGAGGAGAAGCAACCTTATGTGCATGCCGTCGACATCGGCATCGGTGGCAATTATCACATTATTGTAACGAAGATTTTCGATCCCGTCCTCAATATTAAGAGCTGCCTGAAGCAGGTTAAACTCCTCGTTCTCATAAACTATTTTCTTGGTAAGACCGAATGAGTTCAGTGGTTTGCCTCTCAGGCTGAATACAGCCTGTGTCTCTACATCCCTTGATTTGGTTATTGAGCCGCTTGCTGAATCACCTTCTGTAATGAAGAGTGTCGAATCGAGCTTTTTAGGATCATTCGAGTTATAATGTATCCGGCAATCCCTGAGCTTTTTATTGTGAAGGCTCACTTTTTTGGCCCTTTCACGGGCCAGCTTCTGGATCGATGATATAGCCTTTCTTTCCTTTTCCGAGTCCTGTATCTTCTTCAGAAGAATCCTTGCCGTCTCAGAATTTTTATGCAGGTAATCGTCAAGCTGCTTTTTGACGAACTCAGTTATGAAGTTCCTTACTGACTGACCACCGGGACCCATATCTTTAGAACCGAGCCTTGTCTTTGTCTGCGATTCAAAAATAGGTTCTTCAACTTTAATGCTTATTGCTGCAATTATCGATGATCTTATATCGGCAGGATCATAATCCTTTTTGTAAAACTCCCTTATTGTTTTAACGAACGCTTCCCGGAATGCCAGTAAATGGGTACCTCCCTGGATCGTATTCTGCCCGTTGACGAAACTGTGATATTCCTCGCCATACTGAAGTCCGTGTGTTAAAGCTATCTCAATATCTTCGCCCAGCAGATGAATAAGAGGATAAAGACCCTCCTTGCTCATGTTTTCATTCAGCATATCTGCCAGCCCGTTCTTCGAAAAGAATTTATTCCCGTTGAAGTTTATTACAAGCCCCGTGTTGAGGTATACGTAGTTTTTCAGCATTGTATCCACGTATTCCGAAATGTAGAAAAAGTTGCCGAACATCTCCTCGTCCGGATGGAAGATCACCTCGACACCATTCTCCTCATCGGTCGGCTTAAGCGGATGATCCTTTATCGTTATCCCGTGCTCAAATTCGGTGACCTTGATCTGTCCGTCGCGTATTGATCTTAATACGAATCTGGACGAAAGTGCATTAACTGCCTTCACCCCCACACCGTTCAATCCCACAGATTTTTTGAAAGCCCTGGAATCGTATTTCGCACCTGTGTTCATTCTGGAGACAGCATCGAGCACTTTCCCGAGCGGAATGCCCCTCCCGAAATCGCGCACACGTACTTCTTTGCCGTTTATTGAAACGTCGATTTTCTTTCCAAATCCCATCATATATTCATCGATGGCATTATCCATTACCTCTTTCAGCAAAACATATACACCGTCATCCTGTGATGACCCGTCGCCCAGTTTGCCAATGTACATTCCCGGTCTGAGCCGGATATGCTCCCGCCATTCAAGGGTTTTGATATGTTCTTCTGAATAACCTACAACAGACATTTCGGAGAAATTTTGCGCAAATATAGTTATTTAGACTTGTTGCGAACCTTCAATTTTTCAACAATCAAAGTTTAAATTTGTGCGGGGAAAGTGACAAAAAGACAGGTTGAAGAATATTCATCTGATTGATTGAGAATTGCATTGTCAGCCGGAATGTTGATAAATGGGAGCGTTTCAGATAATTCCCATCTGCTTCATAAGTATTCCTGCATTCATATGTTTTGTGATCCCATCCCTTAGTTTATAATCGAAAAATACCGATTCACCGCTAATCTCCACTTCGAAACATTTATTAAATACATTTTGCGGGAATACCTTCTCCATTTCACCAAGTGAAATATCATGTGTGGCGATTATTCCTGTGGCATTCTTTTCTGCCAGTTTCCCAAGAAACATTTTTGAGCCTGTACTTTTATCCTCTGAATTGGTACCTTTCAATATCTCATCGAGAATAAAAAAAAGATCTGAATCTGTTTCAAGCCTCTCTTTCAGGATCTTAAGCCTTTTCAGCTCGGCATAGAAATATGACTCATTGCTGCTGAGGGAGTCAGTTGTTCTCATACTGGAAAATAGAACGACCGGTTTAAACCTGAACTTCGCAGCGCACACTTTTGTTCCGGTCATCCCAAGTATCAGATTAACGGCTATAGTCCTCAGGAAAGTGCTTTTCCCCGCCATATTAGCTCCGGTTATTATGCAGATCTGTCCTTTACGAGCCACTGAGAAATCGTTACATACTCTTATTTTCTCATCAATAAGCGGATGTCCGAGGCTGGTAGCCATAAGAACCGGTTCCGCTTCAGAGATCTCCGGGAATACAAACTCCGGATTATTAAAAACATGGTTTGCCAGGCTTATAAGGGCATCGGCCTCCCCAATCGCTTCAAGCCATGACGGGAGCTGTCCGGCAGCATCCCGTTTCCACTTCTCAAGTCTTATTAAACACTGGAAATCCCACAATATCAGTCCGTTAAGTATAAAGCCCACAAGCAGATTCAGCCGGCTGTCAAATGCCTGGATTATCCGGCTCAGGTCTTTAATTCTCTTCTCTGCCGGCCTGCTGCCTGATTGAAACTTTCCGGCGGCTTCAGTCAGTATCTGTGACCGGAACCGCTCATTACCAAAAGCAGAAATTAGCTTTTCAAATGAAGTAAGAAAATTATACTTCCCCGAAACCATCAGATGCACCCTGTTACTCTTCTTCAGATATGCGACTACCAATCCCAGGTTAATCAGAAAAAGTAGCCCTGCAGGCACAGGTGGAAAAACCTTTGCAATGGTAAGTATCAGAACACCAATGGTAAGTATTGGAGAGACTACAGCAATTATTCTCAAAACCTGTGATAAATGTTGATCCTCCTTTCCTTCCAGCCATTTCCTGAGACTTTCAATATCCTCTTTTTCAAGTGGTTTGCCAAGTCCATGTGCCATAAATTCCTGGCGCCATCGGAGTTTTTCTGCAAGCTCATCCACTGCCTCCTGCCTTGCTTTGATATTATTTCTCAGACGGTACGGATCAGATAACCAGCCTGCAAGG
>CAZKMH010000079.1:9564-11751 GCA_964553395.1 uncultured Rikenellaceae bacterium
CCTTGCTTTGATATTATTTCTCAGACGGTACGGATCAGATAACCAGCCTGCAAGGATCTCTCTGCCATATCCTGTTACGGTCCGGTTCAGGTACCTGAACAGTGAATCTTCACCGAAAAGGTCCGTATCGTTGGAAAAATCATGATTCTTATCCTTCCATACATCACCACCGTCGAAATCGGAATAATCACCATCCAGAGCACGTATCCCGGACCTGTTAATCCTTACCAGGTTTTCCGTGAACCGGATCATCTCAGCAAGTGAGAGAAAATGTTTAACAAGCAGGAAGAACAAAGTTGCAGCCAGCAGGATCACAGCCATCCCTGCAGCTGTTGAAAATCCAAACACCGGCACTGCCGCCACCACACCTCCTGCAAAGACTGCCAGCCGCAGCAATGAGACTATTAATTGACGTCGCTTAAGCCTGGCCAGCAGAGTCTCGTATAAATTAACACCTTCCTGGTATTTTCTTTTTATTTCTTCCCTTACCATTTCAGATAAGTGTTGCCGTGATTTTAAACACAGACTTCTTCTTATTAAAAACTGTCCCTTTCAGATCAAAATCCCAGATCCATTCCTCCCTGGCTTTGCCCGAAGGCAGGTCAATCAGGAGAGTGGCCTTTTCAACAGTTCTTCCACCGGTTTCAATAAAAACTTCAGCTTTATCGGTGATTAAAACTGCCTTATGTTTTTGAAGTAACCGTAAATGCATTGATTGTATTGCCTTCCTGAAATTAATATATTCATCATCGGTTCCTTTTGATCTTGCCTTCAGAAATCTTTCAGGCTGGGATTCAAGTTGCGTAAGAATATTCAGGGATATCACCATCCCCGGATCAGCAACCGGTTGATATTCAGGTATAATGATCTCACCAAGAGACCTGAGTTTATTTAGAAAAGTTCTCTTGCCGGCTTTTTTCCATACTTCTTCAATCAGTCCTCCTGTTAAGTCTGCCTCAACAAGTTCGACATTTTTCATTCCGGTGGTTTGTGTAATCACTTCAGGCGGATGAATGATATCGATAAGCGACACCAGGCCGGTTCTCTCAACCATCTCTGCAAGAGGAAGGTCGAGGAGCCATCCACTGCCAAGTACCGTGATCTTTTCAGGCTGATAGAAATCCATCGCTTTAAGGATAAAACTTCTGCATTTCTGGTGATGGTTGTTCCATCCTCCCTCCTGGTTAAGGTGATGATATATTAATCCCTGCTGGTAACCATAATATCCCATCTTATGGAGGATCCTGCGGTATGATGGATCGTGTGTCATCAGTTCTTCTTTACTGATCTGAGTGTCTTCAATTCGCCGGCCATCATTTCTCTGAATTTCAGCGCAAGTTCTTCACAGTTGTCGGTTTCGAAGGAGGCCGGCATAACCGGGTCGAATACTTTTATTATTATTTTATGAAATCCTCCGAAAATAAGCCCATGCTTTGGAAGAACGCCTCCCGTTCCGTCAATCAGAACAGGGAGAATTGGTGTATCAGCTGAAATCGCAAGCTGAAAAGCACCTCTTTTGAAAAAACCTAACTCACTGTCGTTTGAACGGGTTCCCTCGGGGAATATCATTATGGAAATGCCTTTTTTAAGACAATTAAAGGCTTCGACCATCATCTGCTCCTTGCTTTCATTATCCTCCCTGTTTACAGTGATATAATCCGCCATTCTGATATACCAGCCCAGAAAAGGCATTTTCATGTTTTCGATCTTTGAGATCCATTTGAACCGGTAACGGAGGCAGTTCAGAAGGAGAATGTCGAGTATTGATTGATGGTTGGAGATAATCACGTATCTGGTACCGGGAATTGCTTTCTTCCTGCCTTCGATTTTGATCTTCCAGATCGGAACACTGTATGAAACAATAATTGCCAGGTAAATAAGTATCCAGTGAACCACCGATCGTTCCCTGTCAAAGGGCAGGGTTACGAGCCAGGCAATGAATATAACAGGAAAGGCTCCCACCAGGAATATGATGCCGATAAACCAGAATATGACAGATTTTATTATATCCATCTGACAAATATATCATTATAGAATTTCTCTCCTGCAGTACATATCGGTCCTGGTATGAATCCCGACTATTCAATTTACTCAATCAGCCTTCGTATTTTTGAACTCATCCCCCTGCCCAGGCCGTCAACTTAAGGAATATTTTAATAACGAAAACCACTATAATTATCTGGTTTA
>CAZKMH010000080.1:0-5357 GCA_964553395.1 uncultured Rikenellaceae bacterium
TGGCAATGAACAGAGTTTTTTCATCATCGCTCAGCGCAACACCGTTTGTTGTGGTACCGCTGGGTGCATCAGGAAAGAGAGCGGTGTTGAGAGTTTCGATTACCTTCGACTGACGGGTATCAATAACCGATACATTATTGTCGTTGGCATTTGAAACGAAAAGGTACTGACCGTTCTTTGTCAGACACATATCATTAGGGTTATCACCGACCCTGATCCTTCCTGTTATCTTTTCCTGTCCTGTGTCAAAAACAACAACAACGTCGCATCCCCAGCATGTTGCATAGAGTATTTTGCGATCAGGTGAAAGGATGCAGGTATATCCTTCACCTCCCAGGGCATGAGTGGAAACTATTTTCCCGGATTGAATGTCAACCACATACAAGGTATTATTTTCCTTGGTAACTGTGTAGAGCCTGTTTTTTGCTTCATCCACGGCAATTCCTGCAATTGATATCTTTTCAGGCCATGGCTTTCCGATCCTGATTGTATCAACATTTGTCAGCATTTTTTTCCTGACAGCATACTTTATTATAATATTATCATTTCCCCCTGAAGCCCACAGGTATTTTCCGTTATCGGAAAAAGCAAGTCCCACCCAGGACTTGCCGATTTCTTTTGTATCGGTTACAATCCCCCGTTTGACATCAATAAGCTGAACCGACTGATCGCTCTGCCCGTTATTTGTTACTGCTGCCAGTTTCCGTGACGGAGACAATGCAATGTTCAGAGGCAGGTCACCAAGCTGAACCATTTTACCCACTGGTGTCAGGTTCCATCCGTTTGGCAGGGAAACCCGGGTAGCCTCAATTTCTTCCCGGGTTTGAGCCCGGAGGTTTAATCCTGAAATGATCATTATCGCAATCAGAGATGCGAATGGAAGTCTTTTTCTCAATATCATAGTTTACAGTGTTTTGTTTTTAATACCGAAAGTGCATTCATGTTGATCCTGATGGAAGCATCTCCGCTTATTACAACCGGTTCCCCGTCGATATGGAATCTTTTCTCGGCCGTTTGAATGGTAAAAGGTTTGTCTGTCTTCAGATAACGTACAAATTTCGAGCTTTTGAGTGTTCCCCTGAAAAGTCTGTAGGCAAAGACCGGTGCCAGGATCTTCGGAAATGGTCTGAGCAGAACTATATCAATTATCCCGTCATCAGGTCTGGCATCCGGTGCTATGAAGGCATTGTTGCCGAACTGTCTGGTATTTGCAATTGTCAAAACAAACAGATCTTCGGAAATTGTTTCTTCTCCGGGAATTTTCAGATCGATATGGACAGGCTTCAGTTTTATAAAATTTATAAGTGTTACCCACATATATGACCAGAGTCCCCTTGCCTTAAGCTTATCGAAAGAATGTGCAACAAAGCTGTCGAGTCCGATTCCCGCCACATTAAGACATATCATATCATTTACCATAATGATATCGACATTATGATATTCAGCTTTTTTGATATCTTTAAGCAACGACCGGATATTTAGCCTGAATCCAAGCTCTTTGGCAAACCCGTTACCCGATCCCATAGGGAGGACACCCAGAATTTTTTTTGTGCCGATAAGTTCTGATGCTACGCTGCGCACCGTTCCGTCTCCTCCTGCAGCTATAAAAATATCATATTGTTCAAAGGATTGTTTAATGCGATTGCCCGACTCATCAATGCTCAGTGACCTGAAATATTCCAGTTCATTTTTCCGGCGCTTAAGTTCCTCGGATAATATCAATTTAACCGGAATGGCTCCCGCGTGTGGATTAAGGATGAAGAGGGACCTTTTAACCCTGGATGAATCCATACCTGCAATTTTTACCCCGGTCTGATCTTTAACAAACCCCGAAGATTGTAAATTAATCTGATGAAATCAAATTAAACCGTTACGATCCGGCAGGATTGAACTTATAAAGCTTCATGTTTCCATAAAAGGATACCTGAAATCAGTTGCGGGCATGAGGGTCTCCTTTATCGTCCTTGGGCTCACCCATCTGGTAAGGTTGAGATGGCTGCCTGCCTTGTCGTTGGTTCCGGAAGCCCTTGATCCGCCGAATGGCTGTTGCCCGACCATTGCGCCTGTCGGCTTGTCATTTATATAAAAATTACCGGCTGCATACCGTAAAATCCGGCTTGCCTGGATCATTGCATATTTATCATTTGAAAATATTGATCCCGTCAGCGCATACGGTGAAGTCTCATCACAAAGTTTCAGGGTCTCGGCAAATTTATCATCATCATAAATATAAATTGACATCACCGGACCGAAGATCTCTTCCTCCATAGTTTTGAAATGAGGGTCGGTAACAACAATAACTGTGGGCTCAATAAAGTAACCTTTTGATTTGTCTCCTTTGCCTCCCGCAATAATTTCAGCCGATGCCGAGTTCCGCGCAAGGTCGATATAGGACATGATCCTGTCATAGGACGGTTTATCAATAACTGCATTTACCGCGTTTTTGAAATCCCTTTCACTTCCGGTTGTGGTTTCGGAAAGTGTATGTAAAAGGTAATTTTTTACAGATTCCCACAATGACTTTGGGATATAAGCACGTGAAGCGGCAGAACATTTTTGTCCCTGGAATTCAAATGCACCTCTTGCAATTGCGGCACCAAGTTCGATCGGATCAGCCGACCGGTGCGCAAAAATGAAGCCTTTTCCACCGGTTTCCCCTACAATCTTCGGGTAAGATTTATAGCGCTCCAGATTATCCGAAACCTGTTTCCACAATTCGTTGAAGGTCACATTCGAACCGGTAAAATGTACACCGCCAAGGTCTTTATGTTTAAACACAATTTTGCTTATAACCTGACCTGACCCGGGAACAAAATTGATTACACCATCAGGTAATCCTGCTTCTTTCAATATATTCATGAAAAAATAGTTAGAGAGAAGGGAGGTTGATGCCGGCTTCCAGACAGTTGTATTTCCCATAAGGGCGACACTTGTATTGAGGTTCGAAGCAATAGCTGTAAAATTAAAAGGAGATATTGTGTAGATAAATCCCTCAAGCGGGCGGTATTCAAGCCGGTTAATGCTCATATTATCGGAAGCCGGCTGTTCACGGTAAATCAATGATGCAAAATAAACGTTGAACCGGAGATAATCAATAACCTCACAGGCGGAATCTATTTCTGCCTGGTAAACATTCTTTCCCTGTCCCAGCATTGTTGCGGCATTAAGCAGATACCTGTATTTCTTTGAGATCAGTTCAGCAGCTTTCAGCATAACTGCAGCTCTTTCCATCCACGAAAGCGACATCCATTCACATTTGGCATCCAGTGCCGCCTGGATTGCCATACCAGCCTCATCTTCGGTCGCCATGTGGTAAGAGGCAAGCAAATGGCCATGTTCTGAAGGCATCATCACTTTTCCTGATTTTGATGTGTGGACTTCCTGCCCACCAATAATAATAGGTATTTCGGTTACATTGTTATAAAGATTCTCCACCTCATCTATAAGTTTCAACCGTTCAGGACTACCGGGGAGATATGTCTGCACCGGTTCATTCTCCGGCTCAGTAAAATTGAAAATGGCATTATTCATACAGATGATTTAAGGGAACTTCATATGGGAAACAATCAATCCACAAATAAGTTGACGTCAACGGTGGTTTTAAGGTCCGGCCTGGCTACGTCTGATTTTAACTTTAGGCACTCCCAACTCTAGGCACTCCCAACTATTTATAGTAATTTGGCATATAATTTCAGGAACAGAACCAGTCAATTCATAAAAATGTCAGAATCTCAATTCTATCATTTTACGTCATCAGGATTGTTTTACGGACTTAAAACATCCGGGGAGGCTATTTCAGCACTGAACGAAGAAGGATTTATCTGGATGAATTATTATAATCCTCCGATGGAAGTGCTCCATGCTCTCGTTGACACAATTGGAATTCATCCACTGTCGGTTGAGGACTGCCTCGACAACAGCCAGGTCCCGAAGATTGAGCATTTCCCGGGTAATACATTTATAATTTTCAATGCATTCTGTTACCATGAGAAAAAGCTGTATATTGATGAGGTGGATCTATTTGTAGGTAAAAATTTCCTTATTACAGTCAGTGGGATCAATTCAGAAAACCGTAAACCACTGAACCAAATTGTAAAAATTGTTGAGAATGATCCCGGACTTGCAAAGGAGGGACCTGCATTCCTTCTGCATGTTGTTCTCGATTATGTTGTTGACGAAAAGTACAAGGCATTTGAAGCCCTGGAGGATGAACTTGAAATCGCTGAGGATGAGGTTATTGACTCTCCTGAGGATTTTAAGGTGTCCGAGCTGTTAAGATTAAGAAAAGACCTGGTAAACCTGAGAAAGAGTCTTTTCCATGAACGGGAAATACTGGTGAAGATCTGCAGGATGGATTGTCCGTTTATCCCTGATAAGGCAATTTTTCATTTCCGGGATATTTATGACCATCTGGCTAAATTCTTTGAACTAACAGAGAGTTACCGTGAAATTGTTACCAGCCTTATGGAGCTATATACTTCCCTTCTCAATAACCTTATGACGAAAGTTTCAAATAAGACTAATACATCTGTGCGAAGGCTGACACTTATTACAACTATCTTTATGCCTCTCACTCTGGTAGCCGGTATCGGAGGGATGTCGGAATGGACGATGATGACGGGACAATCACACTGGAAGATCGCATACCCGTTATTTATACTGGGGCTGGCGATTATCGGCGTGATCAATTATTTTCTGATACGGAGACTTGAGAAGGGCACAAGACAGGAAAGGAAATAATCTCCACCCGGAAATTATCAGGTGTAGTCAGGTTTATCTATTTCAAACATCCTGAGGTATTTATCACCGAATGACTTTATTGCGTAGACAAAGAAAAAGCCTGAGAGTATATCAATGCTGTAATGACTGTGGGAAATAAAGAGGGTAACTGTTATCACTACAAGGCAAAATGCAAATATCCATTTGTAAACTTTGTCATTCACAAGCAGAAATAGCAGGAATCCGTTCCCGAAATGTCCCGAAGGGTAAACGCCAAGCTCATATTTTGAAAAACCGTTGAACAATGGATCTGATCCATTGAATTCCGGCGGATTTCCGAAGGGAGTAAGAACAATAAATACTCCTCTGACAATGTAGAATATACCCCAGAGTATCAGGAAGTATGGCACTCTGTTATGTTCTCTTTTATGTATAATATATACAGTAAAAATTATGACAGCAAACAGGCTGAAAAAGTCATAGATCAGTGAAAGGTCAATTACGGGGAGATGATCGAGGATAAGATCAGATATCATCGGCAGGGTTTTCCCCTCGACCATATAGTAATGGAGATATGTTTGTGAAGCAAGATTGAGACCTATTCCGAATATGACTGATAGAAGTGCTAAATAAAAATA